>URZS01000024.1 GCA_900552445.1 uncultured Veillonella sp.
GTAATTATTCTAAATTAAGTCCAATAAATATCAAGTCCTATGATTGCTTTGTGTAGTGTATATCATAGGGCTTATGTGTGGTAGTAAAAGGAGAGATTCTATGAATCGAAGAGTCATAGCAACCATGGGAGCCCTATTAATAGGGACTGCGGTCATAAGTGGTTGTGGATCAGAAAAGCCACCTGAGGATACAAGCCTCAAGGTACGGACCATCACCATCGGTGAAGAATCAGGCACTACCAGTGCTGGTTATGCAGGCACCATCCACAATAAGACGGAAACTAAACTAGCCTTTCAAATTGGAGGCCGCGTTATCAACAAATTTGTTAATGTTGGTGATGTAGTAGAAGCAGGACAAGTGATTGCTCAAATCAACGGTTCTGATACGGCAGCACAAATGCAAAATGCAGAAGGCGCCGTAAAAGCAGCTCAATCGGCTTACGAATTAGCAGAAACCAATGCTAACAGATACCGCGAGCTCTATGCGCAACAAGCGATTAGTAAATTGCAATTAGACCAAGCGGAAAACCAATTGAATGCAACAGCTGCTCAACTACAACAGGCCCAAGCAAGCCTCAATTTGAGTAGCAATCAAAATAGCTATACCAACTTAACGGCTCCAGATACAGGCATTATTACAGCTCTTAATCTTGAATCTGGCCAAGTGGTCGCAGCAGGTCAAAGCATTGGTACCTTAGCAGCTGGTCACGATCCAGAAGCAGTTATCGCTTTACCAGAACAAGAATTGAGTAAAATTCACGTAGGAAGCCCTGCTAACATTACCTTCTGGGCGTTGCCAGATGTAAAGGTCCAAGGCGTTGTACGTGAGATTTCACCAGTTCCAGATCCTGTAGCGAGAACGTATACCGTAAAAATTTCCTTACAAAATCCGCCGAAGGAAGTCCAACTAGGGATGACTGTTAATGCTAATCTAACTACAACAGATACGAGCAATATTACGATTCCGTTGACGGCTCTCGTAAAAGACTCAAACGGCAACAATGCAGTCTATATCATCCGCGATAAGAAGGCTCATCTCGTTCCTATCAAAACTGGCGATTTTGGTCAAAACTCAGTTATCGTCACATCTGGCTTAGCTAAAGGCGACATTGTCATCACCGCAGGTACCCAACAGTTACAAGAAGGGACGGCGGTTAGTCAATGAAACAATTTAACTTAGCCGAATGGGCTCTCAAACACAAGTCCATTATCTACTACTTCATGGCTGTGCTCCTCACCTTTGGTATCTTCTCATACTCCCAAATGGGACGTATGGAGGACCCAGACTTTACGATGCGCACCATGGTGGTCGGCGTTGCTTGGCCAGGGGCTTCCCCGCAAGAAATGTCGGACCAGGTAACGGACAAACTAGAAGAAAAACTGCGCGACCTACCTGGCGTAGATTATACGAAATCTTTCACAGATGGCAGCAAATCGGTAATTTATATTAATCTGAAAGAAAACCTACCATCTGATAAAATTCGTCCCGCTTGGGAAGAAGCGCGGAATATGATCAATGACGAATGGAAATCACTGCCGCAAGGCGTTCAAGGTCCTACCATCAACGATCGATTCGACGATGTATACGGCATCATTTACGCTATCAGTGGTGATGAATATTCGTACGAAGAAAAGCGGCAACAAGCAGAAGACTTGAAACGTCAGCTTTTATCAGTTCCTAATGTTAAGAAAATCAGCCTCATTGGGGTACAACAACAAACCCTTAATGTAACGATCAACAAGGATAAGCTAGCATCTTATCAAGTCAGCACGCAACAGCTATTAACGGCTATCAAACAGCAAAGTATGATGGTTCCAGCTGGTATGATTACGACAGATACAAACAATGTATATCTCCGCGTTAATGGCCTATTCGATAGCCCTCAAGCGGTACAAGATATGCCTATCCGCATCAATAATCAAACATTGCGACTCGGCGACATGGCTGATGTAACTATGACCTATCAAGATCCTAGCAATCCACAGTTCTACTTTGAAGGTAAGCCAGCTATTGGCATTGCCATCTCTATGGATGCAGGGGGCAATAATATCGAATTCGGTGAAGCTATCGATAAAAAACTGGCGGAATTAAAGAAAACCATTCCTGCAGGCCTCGAACTCAGTCAAGTATCGAATCAGCCTCACATTGTTAAAGAATCCATTGGCGATTTCTCTCAATCCTTATTTGAAGCCATCGCCATCGTATTGCTCGTAAGCTTTGCATCCCTTGGCTTGCGAACAGGTGTCGTAGTAGCCCTCACCATTCCAGTCGTTGTGTCTACGACATTCATATTGATGTATGAAAACGGTATTTACTTGCACAAGGTTAGCCTAGGTGCCCTCATCTTGGCACTAGGCTTACTCGTAGACGACGCCATCATCGTTGTAGAAATGATGAGCGTTAAACTCGAAGAAGGTTGGGGACACTTTAAAGCGGCAACCTTTGCTTACCAATCTACGGCATTCCCTATGCTATCTGGTACGCTCATTACCTGTGCAGGCTTCTTGCCATTAGCACTAGCAGAAGGGATGGTAGCAGAATTTACAAAATCTCTATCCATCGTTGTATTTATGGCGCTCATCCTATCTTGGTTTGCTTCTGTTCTCGTCAGCCCTGTTCTCGGTTATAAAATCATTGAAAACAAGGCTCCAAAACCTGAATCAGAATGGACTAAACGAGACCATATCATGCACAAGCTAAGTGTGACCTTCTATGAAAAGTTTGAAAAGCTTTTACATTGGGCTTTAGGACATCATAAGGTAGTATTACTCATCACCTTAGGTACCTTTGTGTTATCCCTACTTTCACTACCATTGATCAAACAGGAATTCTTCCCATCATCAACGCGTAATGAAATTATTGTGTCCATGCAGTTCCCTCAAAGCTCATCCATTGAGTACACCGCTAACCAAGCAAAGATCATTGATGAACATTTGCAAGGGGACGAACGCATTGCAACGTTCTCATCCAATATTGGACAAGGTTCACCTCGTTTCGTCCTCACCTTGGAACCTGAATTGCAACGAAACAATTTCTTACAATATGTAATCGTTACAAAATCCTTAGAGGACCGAGATAAACTATATAATGAATTAACGTCTTACTTAAATACAGAATTCCCATCAGCTCTTGTAAATGCTCAGTTTGTACAAATTGGGCCTCCATCTAAATATCCAGTAATGCTCCGCGTTTCTGGCCCTAATCAAGAGGTAGTAAAAGACATTGCGAACCAAGTAAAAGACAAGATGCAAGGCGACAAAGACTTACAAAATATCGCCTTTGACTGGCCAGATACAGAGCCAGTAGCCAATATTCACATCGATCCTAACAAGGCTCGCCTACTCGGTATCGATAGCTACGCTGTATCCTTGCACTTGCAAAGTCTATTATCTGGTACAAAATCTGGTGAGTACTACGAAGGTAACCAAACCATTCCTGTTACCTTCCGTTTAGGTGGCAACGAGCAACATAACTTAAGTGCTCTCTCCTCCTTACCGATTCAAACAGGAAACGGTTCCTACGTACCACTTAGCCAAATTGCGACCATCACCATGACGCAAGAGGATGGTATTATTTGGCACCGCAACATGATGCCAACCATCAGTGTTCATGCTAATGTAACAGCTGGTGTCTTAGGTAATTCAAAAACGAAAGAGGTTTATAAATCCTTACAAGACATTCGCGATTCCTTGCCTACAGGCTATACGATTGAGCTAGACGGTGCTGCTGAAAAGAGCGTAACAGCGGTTCAAAAATTATTAAAACCAATGCCGATCATGATCTTTGCGATCATGACAATCCTCATGTTCCAATTGAAGCGTATCGCCCTCATGGTAATGGCTTTGCTCACAGCTCCACTAGGACTCATCGGTGTCGTATTGGCTCTCAATATTACGAGAACACCACTTGGATTTATGGCTATTCTAGGTATTATCGCCCTCTCGGGTATGATCATCCGTAACTCCATTATCTTGTTAGACCAAATCGAAATCCACAAGGCAGAAGGCCAAAAACCTCGTGAAGCGATTATCAACTCCGCTACACTTCGTTTCCGCCCTATCATGCTCACCGCTCTTGCAGCGATTTTAGGCATGATTCCTCTCATGGGATCTGTATTCTGGAGCCCACTTGCCATCGCCTTCAGCGGCGGCCTACTAGTAGCAACAGTACTAACACTTATTGTATTGCCAGTTATGTACGCAAGCTGGTATAAGATTAAATAAATACAAATGTACCTACATTTGTAAAAGCTAGTATGTACTAGTAATTTCATTTCCTTATCAAAAATCCCCTAATCTTTGTAAAAGCTATATGGCTTACACATTGATTAGGGGATTTTTTTACATGACTAACATAAAAAAACAGCAGGGCTAGCACCCTGCTGTTTTTTAGTCACAAGAATATATTGTAACTTACTTATTTCCCTTAGGATTATAATAACAGTTATATCTAACGTAGTCTACTATCTATTAAACTACTACAGCTGTACCATTGCATGTAATCATGAGCATGCCGTTTTGTGCACCTACAGTACTATATTGGAAGGATACACCAATAATAGCATTAGCACCCAATTTAGAAGCTCGTTGAGACATTTCATCGAGAGCTGCTTGGCGGGCACTCATCAAAGAATCTTCATAGCTGCCACTACGGCCACCAACGATGTCGCGAATACCAGACATGAAGTCTTTAACGAAGTTACGACCTTCTACTACTTCACCAAATACAATACCTTTATACTCTTGTACAGGTTTATTTTCAATATGAAAAGTTGTTGTTATAATCATGATTCTCTCCTCATTATCTATCGAAGTCGCGGTCTAGGTTAACTTCTTTCAACGGCACAACTTTAGTTTTGTTGATGTATTTGTAACCTAGGTAAACTGCGAAGAAGATTGGCAACCCAATGTACGCAACGGATACGCCGTACCAGTCGATTGTATCGCCTGTGAAAGCGGAGTAGTTTTGACCAGCAATGATGATGACGCAAAGAATGAACGCCAAGATTGGACCCACTGGGAATAACCACGCTTTGTAAGGCAATTCACTAAGATCTCTACCTTGTGCAATGAAAGCACGACGGAAACGATAGTGAGATACTGCGATACCAACCCATGCGATGAAGCCGCATAGACCGGAGATATTAACAATCCAAGTATATGCAGTACCTTCGCCGATGAAGCTTGTAAGGAATGCAAATAAACCAATTGCTGTAGTTAAAATTAATGCTGGCACTGGAACGCCACGTTTATTAAGCTTACCGAAGATTTGAGGTGCTTGACCTTCTTTAGCGAGTGCGTACAGCATACGCGTAGAAGAATATAGACCAGAGTTACCAGCACTGAGTACTGCCGTTAAAATGATAGCATTGATGAAGTTAGCAGCAAAGGCAAAACCAAAGCGGTCAAATACGAGTGTAAATGGAGAAATAGATACATTCTCTACACTAGAATTCAAAAGATTTGGATCAGTGTATGGAATCAAGAAACCGATAACTGTGAAAGCACCGATATAGAACAATAGAATACGCCAGAAGATAGAGTTAATCGCTTTTGGCACGTTCTTTTCAGGGTCTTCTGCTTCACCAGCTGCTACGCCAATAAGCTCAGTACCTTGGAAGGAGAAACCAGCTACCATGAAGATGGCAAGGATAGAACCAAAACCACCTACAAATGGCGCTTCCCCTATTGTCCAGTTCGTAAAGCCTGGAGATGTGTCACCAATGCCAAAAATGAGCATGGATCCACAGAATAGGAATACGAATACAGTAATAACCTTGATGCTAGAGAACACATATTCACTTTCACCAAAGGAACGAGTCGATAAATAGTTCAAGCCGAATAAAATGAGCAAGAACAGAGCAGACCATACGATGGCAGGCACATCAGGGAACCAATATTTCATGATGAGCGCCCCTGCTAATACTTCAGCAGCCAAGGTAATAGCCCAGTTAAACCAGTAGTTCCAACCTAAGGCAAAACCAAAGGCAGGGTCTACATAGCGTTTTGCATAAGTCCCGAAGGAACCAGGAATCGGCAAGTAAGTAGCCATTTCCCCAAGAGAAGTCATGAGGAAGTAAACCATGAGGCCAATGAGGCCATAAGCTACAAGAGCACCACCAGGGCCTGCAGTACTTACTACTTCACCACCAGCAACGAATAAGCCAGTACCGATAGCACCGCCAAGAGCGATCATATTCATATGACGCGCTTTCAGGGTACGTTTTAGATGTTGATCTTTGTTAGACGTAAACTCTACGTTATTATTTTGATTATCAGCCATGGTGCACCTCTTACAAATCTAGATTACGCACGTATTTTGCGTTATCTTCAATAAATTTACGACGAGGTTCTACCTTATCGCCCATGAGAACCGTAAAGATTTTGTCAGCTTCGATTGAATCTTCCAAGCTAACTTGTAAAATCGTACGATTTTCAGGGTTCATAGTAGTTTCCCATAATTGTTCAGGGTTCATTTCACCTAAACCTTTGTATCGTTGAATCGCGATGCCATCACGGCCTACTTCATCAAGTTTAGCAGCTAATTCTGCATCAGAATATACATACCATTGGGATTTACCCTTCTTGATTTGGTACAACGGTGGTTGAGCAATGTAAATATGGCCTTCTTCCACCAATGGTTTCATATAGCGGTAGAAGAATGTTAATAACAAGGTACGGATATGAGCACCGTCAACGTCCGCATCTGTCATGATAATAATCTTGTTATAACGGGATTTTGTAATATCGAATTCTTCCCCAATACCAGTACCGAAAGCGGTAATCATGGAGCGAATTTCGTTATTCGCCAAAATCTTATCAAGGCGTGCTTTTTCTACGTTAAGGATTTTACCACGCAATGGCAAAATCGCTTGGTAACGACGGTCGCGACCTTGTTTTGCAGAACCGCCCGCAGAGTCACCTTCGACTAGATAAATTTCAGTCATAGATGTATCTTTTTCGGAGCAATCTGCCAATTTACCAGGAAGGCTGGAAATTTCCAAAGCATTTTTACGGCGAGTTAAGTCGCGGGCTTTACGAGCTGCCTCACGAGCACGGCTTGCCATAGTCGCTTTTTCGATGATTTTCTTCGCATCTTGCGGATGTTCTTCAAAGAATGTTTTAAGACCATCAGATACGATAACATCTGTAATACCTTTAACTTCGCTATTGCCAAGTTTAGTTTTTGTTTGTCCTTCAAACTGAGGTTCCAATACTTTTACAGAAACAACAGCTGTCAAACCTTCACGTACGTCTTCACCGGAAAGGTTGGATTCATTTTCCTTGATCAAGCCAGATTTACGGCCATAATCATTGAGGGTACGAGTCAAAGCAGCACGGAAGCCAGAAAGATGTGTACCACCGTCAACAGTGTTGATGTTATTTACGAAGGACAACAAGTTTTCGCTGTAGCTATCGTTATATTGCAATGCTACATCTACTACTACGTCATCTTTTGTATTTTCAATGTTGATAACAGTTGGATTAATAACTTCTTTATTTTCGTTCAAGAAGGTGATGAAAGAACTCAAACCACCTTCGTAGTGGAAGCTTTCAACACGAGGTTCCTCTTGGCGCAAATCGCTCAATGTAATGCGAAGACCTTTGTTAAGGAATGCCAATTCTTGTAAACGCACTTTCAATGTATCAAAGCTAAATACTGTAGTTTCAAAAATCTCAGCATCTGGCTTGAAGATAACTGTAGTACCAGTACCTTCTGCTTTACCAATTTCGTGCAACTCGGAAGTCTTGTGACCACGAGCAAAGGAAATTTCTTGAATGATACCATTTTGAGCTACTTGAACCTTAGTCCATTCGCTCAACGCATTTACTACGGAAATACCTACACCGTGAAGACCACCAGATACCTTGTAGCCGCCACCGCCGAATTTACCACCGGCATGCAATTTAGTTAATACTAACTCTACCGCAGACATACCAGATTCATGCATCCCTGTTGGGATACCACGGCCATCATCGACAACAGTAATACTATTATCTGGATTGATGGACACTTCGATGTGTGTAGCGTAACCAGCAAGCGCTTCGTCTACAGAGTTATCTACAACTTCGTATACGAGGTGATGCAAACCGCGGGCAGACGTACTACCAATGTACATCCCCGGGCGTTTACGCACCGCGTCGAGACCCTCAAGAACCTGAATATTCTGAGCGCCATAATTTTGTTCAGGCATGAAACAAACTCCTCCTAACAATCTATCTCACTATACATACTAAAATTTGTATGACAATACATGTACAGAATTTTATTTATCTCTTTATTATACTATAAAATTCATCAATTCGCCTCATTAAAGTCTTAATACTTATACCAGATCCGTAAACACAGTCATCAGTGACTACATAGGTCTTAATTTGCTCCTCTGGTACCATGGCGATATACTCTAAGCTTTCATAGTGATGAATAGGACTTTTATGGGACTTTCCGCCCTTTGCATGCACCATCGTAATGATGGATTCGATAGGCACGGAAACGGTATCCCCAATATGAACGTACATAGGAATGCCTCCTCTACTTTTCTAATGTCCCATTTAATGAATCAATTTTGCGCTGTTCCTCTTCAGCAAGGAACTTTGATCGATATTTGTTGCACAAATTAATAACGTGCTGATCCGTCAACTCATCAGGCTTCTTGTGAGTGATGAGCATAGCTAACATATACATATGACGGCGATTGATAGATCCTTT
>URZS01000025.1 GCA_900552445.1 uncultured Veillonella sp.
AGCTCTTGCTGAACAAGAAGGTGTAATGGAAAATTTGTTCCGCTATCGATTTGATGGGGATAATGAGTTATCTGGTCATAGCTTTGGTAATCTCTTTATTACCGCTTTGGCACAGGTTTATGATGGCGATGTAGAGGAGGCCCTCGAAGCGGCTAGTAAATTATTGCGTGTCCGCGGTCGTGTTATTCCTTCCTCTACGGAGTTTATTAAACTATGTGCTGAAATGACAGACGGTACTATCGTAGAAGGTGAAAGTAATATTCCAAATTCTGGAAAGCGCATTCAACGTATTTACAGCGATCCTGCTCAACCAAAACCGGAAGGTGCTGCTTTGCGTGCCATCGATGAAGCAGATGTAATCATCTTTGGCCCTGGTAGTTTATATACTAGTATTATTCCAAATCTGTTGACCGATAAGATTGCCTCTCATGTAAGAGCAAGTAAGGCTAATAAAATCTATATTGCTAATGTTATGACCCAGCCAGGTGAAACTACGGGCTATACGTTAAATGACCATGTGGAGGCTTTAATTGCTCATGGTGGGGAAGGTATTGTAGATACTGTCCTTGCTAATGACGGTCCGTTGCCAATTCAAATGGTTGAGCAATATAGTGCTGTAGGTTCTGAACCTGTCGCATTAGATACGAAAAAATTACAAGCTAAAGGTATTCGTACAATTCGTGCTACCTTGATTAGTTCTAAAAAGCCCGCTGTTCACGATCCAGAACGGTTAGGCAAAGTTATTATGGATATCGTTCGTGCTATGCAATCTAACACAGAACCACATATCCTAGAATATTATCTCCAACGAGATGATCATTAATGAGAAGGGATACCTATGTCATTTGCAGAAGATGTAAAAAATGAATTATGCCAATATGAATCCTCTAGTGATGCAGATATGGCCATGAAAATTGAAGCGTCTTGCTTATTGCGCATGGGTGGATCTATCATTTTAGGTATGAACGGTGCTGTAGGCATTCGATTGTCTACGGCTAACAATGCTGTAGCGCGTCGATTGCTAGGTATCTTAAAGAAACAATATGAATTACCTACCAATGTATTAGTACGTCAAGGCTTAAACTTGCGTAAGAAAAATATGTATACCTTATCTGTAGAACCATCTATGGAGGGGCGGCGAGCTTTAGAAGACCTTGCGCTATGGCCTGTAACTGAACAAATTCCACGCAGTTGGCTCAAATCTATGGAGGCTCGACGTGCTTTTTTACGGGGTGCATTCCTAGGGGGAGGATCCGTTAATAAACCGCAAAGTGATTATCACCTAGAGTTTATGACGGGCAATGAAAGTTTTGCACGGGAGATTATCCATGTGTTACGGCTCTTTCATATTCACGCTGGATTAACGGAGCGCAAGGAAGAGTATGTAGTATACCTTAAAGAAGGCGATGCAGTGACGAACTGCTTGCAAATCATGGGTGCTCAATCGGCTCTTATGGAATTTGAAAATGTACGGATTATGAAGACTGTACGAAATCAGATTAATAGACAAGTAAACTGTGAAACTGCAAATTTACAAAAGGTTGTAGATGCAGCGGTACGTCAGGTAAAAGCTATCCGTATTATTGATAGAGAAATCGGTATTGATGAATTGCCTGAAAAATTGAGAGTCGTTGCAAGACTTCGGTGGGAAAATCCCGAAGCGAGTTTAAAAGAGCTAGAAGAGTTAATGGATGGTGAACTGTCTAAATCGGGCATTGGCCACCGTCTTAAAAAGATTGAAGCATTAGCACTTACATATGACCCGTTGGGGCTTGAAGAAATATAGAGGTAATAATATATGTTTTCTTATAAATCAAGATATTGTGTAGCTGCGGCTATGGCCGCCATGGCTGCCCTTACAGGCCATGTAGAGGCTCGTGATATAGATTTACAATCAATTGGATATTTTCAGTTTTCTCCGTTACCACCTACATTGGTGTCTCAAACGGATACATTACTCCTATCAGATAGCCCTGAATACGTAGGCCCTGTAGGTGGTACGCTTAGTGCAGGCACAATTAATGGCAATGGCCGTATCTATTTTTATCATGTAAATGAAATGGATCAGCCTCATAAAATTGCTATTGTCCTCGAAAATCAAACGGCATATCCTAATACAGTCCATGTAATGCGACAATTAAAGTCTGTTGCTACTCCTGATTATTTTGCGGCTGGTCGTGATTTGTCGCGTAAAGATTTAGAACAGCCTCTTAATGAAAGTCCTAATGCTAGACCATTATATTCATTAAGTATTCCACCACAAGGTCGCAAACTAATCTTTAGCGACTTAGAGAATACGCCTGTATATCAAGATGCATTATTTACGGGGATTGTAGATATTAAAACGGAAGCGCCTGTATTTGCTCGCGTTATGATGCTACCTATGGGTATGGATGCTGTAGATGCATCTCATTGGGCGAAAAATTTGCCTATTGATGAAATTCAGTTGCGTGGTACCTATATTGGGTCTAAGCGTAGTATGGAGGTTACTACACCATTTGATACAACGCTAGGCGGTGCTTTTGTAGAAATCGGTAATGACCGTGAAGATATGTTTATTAACGGTGTAGACGAAATGCAAAATAAAGCATTTGTTCGCGATCGTGGTAACTATGGTGTATCTTATACACTAAAAATTCCTACCAAGGGTAATGAACCATTTAGATTGTATTTTAACCCTCTTGGTGGTTCATATTCCGGTTCCTTTACGGTGAAAGCATTGCACCAACAAGGGGCTCGCCGTGGTCAAACAGATACACGAACATATCATATTGGCGGCGCTGATGGTATCTCTGCACTTGGGGATGGGACTATTTTAGATAGTCGCCTCATGGGTAACTATAATGCAGGTGATTTATTAACATTAAACTTTATGCCTGCAGGGGCCTCTAACTTGCCGATACGATTCTTGTTAATCCCTGAATCTCTTGCAAATCCACAAAAACATCAAACTATTGCTGTTAATGTTCCTAAAGATGTAAAAGATAGTTTAGGTCATCCAACTCAAGGAACTACGCAAATTCCGGTAGGCCCTATAGGTGGTAAAGATAGCAATAAAGGTACTGTAGATACTACAAAATCCACTTTGACACCTAGTAAGCAGGCAGAGAATATCGCTCATGAAGAAACTAAAAAGTTAAGTGATAAAGCAGCTGCTGAAGCTAAAAAAGAAGCACAACTTAAAAAATCAAAAGAAGCTGAGGAAGCATTAGCTCGTAAAAAAGCGGAAGAAGCTAAATTAGCTGCTGAAAAGGCAGAAATGGCAAGGAAGGCTGCAGAAGCCAAACATGCTGAAATTGAGCGTAAAATGGCAGAAAAAGCCGAAGCTGATCGCAAGGCAGCTGAATTGAAAGCGGCTCAAGAAGCTCAAGCGGCAAAAGAAAAAGTCGCTTTAGAAGCTAAGAAAGCTGAGCTGGCCCGTATCGAAGCGGCGCGTAAGGCGGAAGCAGAACGTTTAGAGGCAGCACGAAAAGCGGAGGCCGCTCGCATAGTAGCCGAAGAAAGACGTCTTGAAGAAGAGCGAAGAATTGAAGCTGCTCGTGTAGAGGCAGCTCGTAAAGCAGAGGAAGCACGTAAGGCAGCTGAGGCTAAGGCTCGTTTTGAAGCGCAACGAGCGGCAGAAAAGGCGGCCTTAGAAGCACAGCGAATTGAAGCGGCTAGAAAGGCAGAAGAGGCTCGCCGTGCTGAGGAAGCACGTAAAGCCGAAGAAGCACGAATTGAGGCTGCTCGCAAGGCAGAGGAAGCTCGTTTAGCAGCAGAAGCGAAACGTGCTGAAGAAGCGCGTAAAGCAGAAGAGGCTCGTTTAGCAGCAGAAGCAAAACGTGCTGAAGAAGCGCGTAAAGCAGAAGCGGCGAGAATTGAAGCAGCCCGTAAAGCTGAACAAGCTCGCTTAGCTGAAGAGGCTCGCAAGGCAGAGCAAGAACGACTTGCGGCAGAACGAGCTGAAGCAGAACGTCAAGCCGCAGAGGCTCGCCGTATTGCTGAGGAACGATACCAAGCGCATCTTGAAGCGGAACGCAAGGCCGAAGCAGCTCGTCAACAAGCGTTGGCACAAGCTGAAATCGAACGTAAGGCTAAAGAGCGTGCTGAAGCAATTCAACGCGTTAAAGAACAACAAGAAAATGCTCGTCGTCGAGCAGAGCTTGCTCGTCAACAAATTGAAGAGGAACGTAAAGCAGCTCAAGCTGCCAAGACGGGGCCATCCTTCAAAGAGCTTGATGATATTCATGAAGATACACCAAATGTAACAATTCCAAATGCAGTATCTATCGATGAATTAACTAAACCAAGACCGACGGCATCTCAAAATACGCGTCGTCGTGATCAACGACAATCTCAAATGCCACAAAATCAGCAATATGTACAAGTGAATCCGGTGCCAACAGAACAAATCGGTCCAGTGCCATATGCACCACAAAATGAACAGCAAAAGGAAGAACAAAATCCTCCAAGAATTTATCCTTTAGGCTAATACGTTTATCTTAAATTGATAAAATTTTTACGTTACATTAGTCTATTGTGAGGGGGTAAAAGCTGTTTAAATATAGAGAGGACAAGCAATTTTATGTGCTTGTCCTCTTTTTAAAATCCTTATGAATTTTCTGTTTTACATTGACTTTCACAGGTAGATTCAGTACAATAAAAAAAGAAAATGCGTATATGGTACGAGAGACCATTGCATAATACAATACCTTTTAATTTAGTCCAGAGAGGCTGAAAAAGGAATATAGTTGAAGCGCCCATAAGGGCTTCTTTGTGCAAACTATTTGACCTTTTGCCCTGGGCAAAAGGTCTTTTTTGTTACGTGAGTTAGGAGGAAATCATGGGACAAGTTAGCCTAAAAGGCAAACATTTATTAGGTTTGCAAAATGTGTCACCTGAAGAAATCAAATTGATTTTAAATGTGGCAAAGAAAATGAAGAACATCGTACTTTCTGATGACAAGAAGGTTCCACTTTTGAAGGGGAAATCTATTATTAACCTCTTCATGGAACCAAGTACTCGTACCCGTAGTTCCTTTGAGTTAGCCGGCAAATATTTAGGGGCTGACGTTATCAATCTTTCTCCAAGTGGCTCTTCCATGGGTAAAGGTGAAAGCTTCCGCGATACATTGTTAACGATGTCCTACATGGGCACAGATGCTATCGTAATGCGCCACAGCGCAGAAGGTGCACCTTTATATGCTACTAAAGCAGTTGATCCTATTATCATCAATGCAGGTGATGGCGCTCATGAACATCCAACACAAGCTTTGCTAGATATGTACTCTATTTTAGAGAAAAAAGAATCCCTTGAAGGCTTAAAAGTAGTCATTATCGGCGATATCATGCACAGTCGTGTAGCAAGATCTAACATCTACGGTCTTACTAAAATGGGCGCCGATGTGCATCTAGCTGGTCCTCGTACAATGGTATATCCAGAACTTGAAAAATTAGGTGTTACTGTACACCATGATATTCGTGAAGCTGTTGCTAATGCAGATGTAGTAAACGTACTTCGCATTCAATTAGAACGTATTCACTCTGCACTATATCCTACAAATAGAGAATATGCACGAATCTTTGGTATCAATAACGAAGTATTGAAATTAGCTAAAGACGACGTAATGGTAATGCATCCAGGTCCAATGAACCGCGGTCTTGAAATTGCGCCAGATGTAGCATATTCTGATCAATCAGTAATTCAAGAACAAGTACGCAATGGCGTAGCTGTACGTATGGCTGTATTGTACTTAACTATTATCGGAGGTGACGGTAGTGAGCTTGCTTATTAAAAATGGTACGGTAGTAAATCCGGCGAAAAAACAAAACGAAGTAGCAGACGTTCTCGTGAAAGATGGTAAAATTGCAGCCATCGGTCAAAATTTAAGTGCAGATGGCGCTGAAGTATATGATGCGACAGGTCTTATCGTAGCACCTGGTCTTATCGATATTCATACACATTTGCGTGAACCAGGCCAAGAAGCGAAAGAAGACTTCCACTCTGGTACACAAGCAGCTGCAGCAGGTGGTTTCACACGCGTTGTAACTATGGCTAATACAAATCCTGTAGTAGATAATGCAATGCTCGTAAGAGGTTTGCAAAGACAAGCAGAACTTACTGGTGTTGTTAAAGTAGAATTCATCGGCGCTGTATCTAAAGGTCTTGAAGGTAAAGAACTTGCTGAATTAGGCGATATGGCTGAAGCTGGTGTAGTTGCATTTTCCGATGACGGTCACTATGTAGAAAATGCAGCTTTCATGCGTCGCGCTTTAGAATACTCCTCCATGTTCAATAAAATGGTTATCGACCATGCGGAAGATATTACATTGACTAAAAATGGTCATATGCACGAAGGTATTGTATCTTATGAGCTAGGTGTTTCTGGTCGTCCTGCAGTAGCCGAAGATTTGGCTGTAGCACGTGATATCTTATTGTCTGAAATGACAGGTGGTCATATCCATATCGCTCACGTAAGTAGTAAAAATACAGTAGATATGGTGCGTCGTGCAAAGGCTAAAGGTCTTAATGTAACTTGTGAAGTTACAAGCCAACATTTATCTTTCACTGACGAATATTTACGCGAATATAACCCAGCTTTCAAAATGGCTCCTCCAATTCGCTCCGAAGATCATCGTCAAGCTTTGTTAGAAGGTTTGAAAGATGGCACAATTGATGCTATTATCACAGACCATGCACCTCATGCATTTGAAGAAAAAGACCATGAGTTCTGCTGTGCACCAAATGGCTTCAGCGGTCTTGAAACATCTTTGGCAGCGGTTATTACAAATGCCTATGGTCCAGACAAACTTAGCATTGACCAAGTTGTGTACTATATGAGTACTCGTCCAGCTGAATTGATGCGTCTCGATGCAGGTGTTCTTGAAGTTGGCAAACAAGCGGATATTACTGTATTCTCTACTACTGAAGAATGGACTGTAGACCGCAATAAATTCTATACAAAAGGTAAGGTAAGCCCGTTCGATGGCATGACTGTTAAAGGTAAAGCAAAACTTACAGTCGTTAATGGCGAAGTAGTTATGAAGGAGGGCGTAGTCTTACGATAAAAGGCTAGTTAGTACTTAACAGATTAAGTATTGCGCGTTGTAGCAAATCGTAAAAATAATGCAAATTATACTGTAGAAGCGTTACAGGATTTTGAATTGGAGTAATAACCATGAGTGGCTATGTAGAACAGGGCGAAGTCGTTCGCAATGAGCAAATAGGCTCTGATGTGTGGATTATGGATATCCACGCACCAAAACAAGCAGCAGAAGCAAAGGTAGGACAGTTTTGTAATGTTCGCGTAGCGGACTCTACGGCACCATTATTGCGCCGTCCTATCAGCTATGCAGGCTTTGATGCAGAAAAGGGGACGATTACCCTTTTGTATCGTGTCGTAGGTAAAGGAACTGAGATTATGACTCACCTTGTTCCCGGCGATACTCTAGATTGTTTAGGTCCTTTGGGCGAACCATTTGTTACATCTAAGAATATGCTTCTCGTCGGTGGTGGTGTAGGTATTGCACCCATGTTATGCATCGCATCCCATTTGAAAGAAGGGGAAGAAGCACAAGTTATTCTCGGTTTTAGAAATGAAAGCGAAACTTTCTGGGCAGACTTATTTAAAGATACGCCTGTTACAGTACATATCACCACTGATGATGGTAGCGTAGGTACGAAAGGTTTTCCTACTGCAATTATGCCTGAGTTGATTGATGCTAATGCTTTCACATCTGTTATGACTTGTGGTCCGACGCCGATGATGAAAGGCGTAGCTCAAGTGGCTAAGGAACTCAATGTGCCCTGCCAGGTATCTCTTGAAGAACGTATGGGCTGTGGTACAGGCGGTTGCTTAGGTTGTGCTTGTGATGGCGCAGAAGGTAAACGCTATAAAGTTTGCAAAGATGGTCCTGTATTCCCAGCTGAGGAGGTGTTCTTTTAATGAGTGAACGCGATTTAAATAACACCGTTACGCCAAATCCAAAGTTAGCTATCGATTATTGCGGTATTAAGATGAAAAATCCTATTATCGCTGCGTCTGGTACCTTTGGTAATGGCCCAGAATATGCTGGTTATTTAGACCTTAGCAATGAGGTAGGTGCTATTTCTGTAAAAGGATTAACACCTAAAGGTCGTCATGGTAATCCTGGCACTCGCATTGCAGAAACACCATCTGGTGTTTTGAATTGTATCGGCCTTGAAAATCCTGGGGCAGAATATTTTGTTACAGATATTTTGCCAGATTTAAAGAAATACGATGTACCATTACTTGCTAATATGTCTGCAGGCACCATTGAAGAATTTGCGTGGATGGCTGAGACTTTATCTGTAGATGGTATTGCAGGTTTAGAAGTTAACGTATCTTGTCCAAATGTAGAGTGTGAAGGTATGGCCTTTGGTGTAGACCCAAAGGTAGTTGAACAAGTAACTAAAGCAGTTCGTAAAGTTACTGATAAACCTGTTATTGTAAAACTTTCACCAAATGTAACAGACATTGTGGAAATTGCAAAGGCTGTAGAAGCCGGTGGTGGTGATGGGGTAAGTCTCATTAATACCATTCTTGGTATGGCCATAGATATTCACCGTCGACAACCTGTATTGGGTAATATTTATGGTGGTTTATCTGGTCCAGCTGTTAAACCGGTAGCACTTCGCATGGTGCACCAAGTTTATAAAGGGGTTAATATTCCTATCATGGGGCTTG
>URZS01000026.1 GCA_900552445.1 uncultured Veillonella sp.
GACTGGAGTTCAGACGTGTGCTCTTCCGATCTTAACGCTAAGAATGCAATGAGAAGGTTTGTTAAGGCATGTTCTGTTACTTCAGAACCGATAACAGCACCTACTGTTTCAATACGCTTAACAGTATTTTGACCAACGTTTTTAGTTAAGGACTCAACAACTGCAGCACTTTCACTAGATTCAAGATTACGAGTACGGATCATTACATCCTTACCAGATGTATCGCCTGTAGTATCGCCAGAAAGCTGAATTTGTGCGTTTTCAAGATTGTATTCTTTTAAAACATCACGAACTTGGCTAACCTCTACAGGTTGTTCAAATACAACTTCAACAATCGTACCACCTGTGTAGTCGATACCAAAGTTAAAACCTTTCATGAACATTGATATTAAGCTAATGATTACAAGGATGGAGGAAATAGCAAACCACCAACGATGATATTTAATTACGTTTAATGTCATTTGCGTTTACCTCCTTTCAATACTTTTGGTGCAAATGCATCAGCACTTGTGCTTGGAGAAATATTCGCACCAAACCAGAATGGATGGTTTGTAAAATTACATTCAATTAACATGCGCAATAAGAAACGGCTTACGATAATTGCTGTAAACATACTTACTACTACGCCCACACCTAAGCTGATAGCAAAGCCTTTTACAGGGCCAGAACCTAAAACAGTTAAGATACCAGCTGTGATGATAACAGATACGTTCGCATCTGTAATAGTTGCCAACGCACGGCTGAAACCAGCCTCCATAGATACGCGCATAGATTTACCAGAGAATACCTCTTCTTTGAAACGTTCAAAGATAAGGATGTTCGCATCTACCGCTACACCCATGGACAAGATGATACCTGCGATACCAGGTAATGTCATTGTAGCACTAAAACCTTTACCTAATACTAGGAGTAAAAGCATTACATATACAAGCAATGCAATATTAGCTACGATACCGGATAAGCGATATAAAACAACCAAGAAAATCATGATCATCGCAATACCAGCGCTGAAAGCTACTACGGATTTATCTTTGGAGTCTTGACCTAGAGAAGGGCCTACTGTACGCACCTCCAATACATTGATTTTAACAGGCAATGCACCAGAACGTAACAAGATAGCTAAGTCTTTAGCTTCTTCTAAGCTTTGGCTACCAGAGATAGTCGCTCTACCACCTGTAATCGCTTGTTGTACTACAGGATTCGTCAATTCTTGACCGTCTAATGTAATCGCAATGCGACGGCCGATATTTTTAGAAGTTAAGTCAGCAAACTTTTTAGCCCCTTCATCGCTTAATTCAATAGCAACAAGAGGTTGTTTGTTTTGACCTAATTCTTCTTTCGCATCTTTTAAGTCATCACCAGTCATAACAGTTTGGCCTTGGTCATTTTTAAATTCCAACACCGCTGTTTTACCGATGCGTTTAATCGCTTCGTCAGGATCTTTTACACCTGGCAATTCGATGATAATACGACGAGCACCTTCACGTTGTACTAATGGTTCAGATAAACCCATTTCATTAATACGACGCTCTAAGATTTGCTTCGCCCGTTCAACTGCATCATTGTCAGCTTTACCAGTTGCAGAATCTTCTGCTTCCAATACGATATGCGTACCACCTTGTAAATCAAGGCCTTGTTTCAAAGAACCTGCTAAAGGTTCAATACAATACGCAAAGGTACCAATGATGACAGCAACGACTACTAAAA
Organism: uncultured Veillonella sp.; assembly: GCA_900552445.1. Lineage (GTDB taxonomy): Bacteria > Bacillota > Negativicutes > Veillonellales > Veillonellaceae > Veillonella. Next base: position 1,708 of record URZS01000026.1, read on the forward strand.
ACTTGATAATAGCTTTACCGTTCAAAATAGTTGCTCCCTTCTACTATACGCAATGTATGACGCCCTGCTCTGTCACAATTTTGCTCATCCGTTGATCCAATACATCCATAGGAATTGGTGTATCCCACAATTGTACTGACCAACATACGCCCATAAATGTACTTGGTGAAAGTTCCTTGAGAAATCGATCATAATACCCATTCCCCATCCCCATGCGACCACCTTGACGGTCAAAGCCAGCACCAGGCACTAAAATCAAATCCAAGTCATGTGGATTAATAACCTCGTATGGCTCAGAGGGAATGCGTATATTTAACACACCCCGAGTGATAGATTCTAGAGACTTGAGACGAACTGCAATCATAGTCGTCTTATCAGTACATACTGGAACGTATACAGATTTACCATGTTCTAAAGCATGACGAATCACATCGTCTAAATTGGCCTCTTTGGGCATCGCCAAATAAGCCATAATGGCATTTGCTGATATATATTCAGGACAATTGACGATTTGCTCCGTCAATAGAGTCGTCCATGTATTACAATCAGCAACGGATAAAGCAGCGCGCTGGGACTTGCACGCCCGTCGCACTGCTTCCTTTGTATTCATTATTTTTCTTCCTTGTTTTTCTTGGAAAGTACGTTAGCAATTGCAGTACGAGCAAATGTTAACTCAACTTTTTCAGATACTTGAACTTTTACTTTTTCATCATCAAGTTCTACGATTTCGCCATAAATACCGCCAATAGTAACGATTTTTTGACCTTTTTTCAAGCTACCTAACAAGTTAGCCCGTTCTTTTTGTTGTTTCTTTTGTGGACGCCACAATAAGAAGTAAAAGATTACCACCATTAATAAAATAGGCCAGCTAGTTTGCAGCACTTGTAAAATATCTTCCATGTTATCCTCCTAGTTTAATAAATATGTATTTCTTTTCTAGTATAGCCACCTAATATAGATTTGACTAGACTTAATTACTATTTTTTAAAGCTATCCCAAAATTGCATTCTAAATTGAGGAAATCGATCTTCTAAGATGGCTTGTCTCATTTGACGCATAAACTCTAATAAGAAGTAAAGGTTGTGATACGTTACGAGACGCAATGCTAATATTTCTTCCGCCTTATACAAATGACGAATATAAGCGCGAGAATAATTTTTACATGTATAGCATTGGCAGCCTTCTTCCAAAGGGCCCCAATCATGAGCAAACTGAGCATTTCGAATATTAAGGCGACCAGTCCAAGTCATGGCCATACCATTTCGAGCAACACGAGTTGGATATACACAATCAAACATATCAACTCCACGTGTTACACCTTCTACCAGACAATCTGCGGTGCCAACGCCCATCAAATAACGAGCCTTGTTAGTTGGCAATAATGGCGTAGTATATTCTAAGATTTCATTCATTAAATCATGAGGTTCCCCAACGGATAACCCTCCGATACTATAGCCTTCAAAGTCCATAGCAACTAGTTCTTCCGCACTTTGTTTGCGCAAGTCTTTATACATGCCACCTTGAACGATACCAAACATACCTTGACGACCATGCGCTTTACGAGCCTCTTGGCAACGATGAGCCCAACGGGTCGTACGCGCCGTAGAGCGCTTCGCATAATCGTGATCCGCAGGATACGGAATACATTCATCAAAGGCCATCGCAATATCAGAACCTAATTGCTCTTGTACCTTTGTAGCTACCTCTGGAGATAGGAACTGTTTAGAACCATCAATATGAGATCTAAAGGTTACACCCTCCTCAGTGATTTTACGCATATCACCTAAACTGAAAACTTGGAATCCACCGCTATCAGTCAATATGGCTTGATCCCAGTTCATAAATTTATGTAAGCCACCAGCTTCTTCTACTAGCTCAGGTCCAGGACGAAGGAATAAATGGTATGTATTACTCAAAATAACTTGAGACCCCATCGCCTTTAATTCCTCTGGCGTCATAGTTTTAACTGTAGCTTGTGTACCTACAGGCATAAACATAGGTGTTTGGAAGGTGCCATGTGGCGTATGCAGCAAACCTGCCCGCGCCCCCGTATGAGGACATGTTTTTTGTAATTCATAAGTAATACTCGCCATGGTCCCTCCTAACGAATAAACATAGCATCGCCAAAGCTAAAGAAGCGATACCGCTCTTTTACAGCCTCTTCATAGGCAGCTAAACAATGTTCGCGACCAGCCAATGCGCTAATTAACATTAATAATGTAGATTGAGGCAAGTGGAAATTAGTTACCAATGCATCAATCATCTTAAATTTATAGCCAGGATAGATAAAGATTTGTGTGGTCCCACTAATCCCTTGCAGTACCCCTTCATCATTAGTAGCAGATTCAAGGGTACGTACCGATGTAGTACCCACTGCAATAATGCGAGAGCCTTTTTGTTTAGCTGCATTAATACGGTCTGCTGTATCTTGTGACACTACGAAGAACTCACTATGCATTTCATGATCCTCGATAGTCTCAGCCGATACAGGCCTAAAGGTACCTAACCCAACGTGCAACGTAACAAACTCAAGTTCTACACCTTTAGCTTTTATTTTTTCTAAAAGCTCTGGTGTAAAGTGTAGACCTGCAGTTGGAGCCGCAGCAGAACCTTTCTCCTTAGCATATACCGTTTGATAACGATCTTTATCTTCTAACTTTTCATGAATATATGGAGGTAGTGGCATTTCACCAATTTCTTGTATTACATCATCAAATACACCATTGCAAGTGAATTCAATGATACGACCTCCAAATTCAGTCTTATCTATTACAGTCCCGCTTAAGCGGTCATCAAACTCTATGACTTGACCAACAGGACATTTTTTACCAGGTTTAACAAGGCATTCCCAGCGGTTTTCACCACATGGCGTTAGGAGTAATACCTCAACCTTGCCACCAGAGCCTTGACGATGGCCATATAATCTCGCAGGGATAACTTTCGTATTATTAAATACGAGAACATCGCCTTCGTGGAGTTCTTCTAGCAAATCGTAAAAATGCTCTTTATGCACAACTTCACCCGTTACCTTATCCAAGGTTAAGAGTCGCGCTGTATCACGAGGCTCTACGGGGTGCTGAGCAATCAGTTCCTCTGGCAATTCATAATCAAAATCTGTAACTTTCATCGCAATCCTTATTAGTACATTTTCTTCAATGTAATGCCACTATAGTAGTGACGCAAAATAGTTTGGTAATAATTAGCATCCCCTGGAGTAGCGCGCTTAGCCATTTCCGCAGCGCCCCATTGAGACATACCAAGACCATGTCCCCAACCGTGGCCTTTAATATAGACAGTATCATTATTGCCCGTGAAGTTATGATATGCCTTACCCGTGCCTTTAGCAGGGTTGTGATTTACATAGAAATCAAATAGTGTTGATTTTAAACCTAAAATACTACGCAAGGAATCGCCATCTACCGTCGTCTTCCCAGAGGTACCAATGAAAGTAGCACTTTTAATACGTCCAGACACGCCTCGGTCAGATGTTTGTTGACCAGGCTTGCCAAGAGGAGTCAATTGAATGCTCTTCAATTTGCCCACACCTTTACTTGCTGCATTGAGCTTACTTTCAAGAGCTTGACGAGATGTAGTAACAGTCCAGTTTGACGTAGATGTGCCAGTACTATAGTCTTTTACACCTTTTAAATATGGAATGTCATTTCCCCAAAAATTTACGCTATCCTCTGTATAGCCACCACCATCGGAGTGGAATAAAGCATTGATAGGACGTTGGTTATACAGCATAACTACGCCTTTAGTTTTAATTACTGCATTTGTTGTCGCTTGGTACTCGCCACTCACACCGCTATATACTTGGTGATCCGTTGAGTTGCTCACATCATACAATTTACCTTTATTTTGTTCCATCGTATGAAGAGCATACGTACGAGCTGCTACAGCTTGAGCCTCTAAGGCAGCTGCTGGCCAAGATGGTACTACCTCTTGTGGCACAACGCCGTATAAATACTCTTCAAGCGGTACAGAATTGATAACCATCATTGTACCGTTATTAGCACGTAATGTAAGACCACCGCGATAACCTTTGCCTTCAAACAAGAATGGTGCATCACTATTAGTCGGTTTCAATGTAACTACTGTATCAATAGCCTTGCCATTGACAGCGATCTTACCACCTCGAACACCGATAGTCGTACCACGATTAGCACTAATCGTACTAACTTGACCATTGCCACTGTTTAGTACCACCATATTAGCTGTAGACGTAACAGTAGCATCAGAACTACGGCGACCTAATAGAACACGTACATTCGGCACATGTTCGATTCGGTCTGTAGCAGGTGTCACCACAGAACCTACTTTATTACGAGTAATCACAGCTGTATTAGCTTGAATACTATCAGCTTCCGTTGTTTTTACTACTTTAGGAGCAGTTTGTTTTGAACCAGCTGGCTTTTGAGCTGTTGGTTTAGCACCCGTAGCTACAGGTTTAACAGCTGGTTTCGGAGCAGTACCTGCAGGTTTTGCAGTTGCTGTTGATTTAGCAGTGCTAACTGTTTTAGGCTTAGCACTAGGCTTTGCTACAGTAGGTGTAGCAGTAGACTTAGAAGTCGTTTTCGCTACAGGCTTTGCAACGGGTTTCGTTACAAGAGGACGAAAACTAGATTTCTTCGTCGTATTTACTTTCGATACATTTGTACTAGATACTGTTGTTTTCGGTGTAGGCTTTTTAGCGACTACTACATTTTTATTCTGCAATGTAGCCCCCTGTGCTACAGAAGCTCCACCAATATTTACACCTAAAAACAACGTTGCCATTATCATCAATTGTAATCGTTTCGTTTTCATTGTCATTTCCCTGTCTGTGAAATACCTAAATGTTCATAGGCAAGTTTAGTAGCCACCCTCCCACGTGGTGTGCGTCCTAAAAATCCTAATTGCATCAAATATGGTTCATACACATCTTCGATGGTATCTCTCTCTTCGCTGATAGCCGCCGCAATAGTATCAATACCTACCGGACCACCATCATAGTTTTTAATAATACACTCCAATACACGTCGATCGATTCGATCGAGTCCCTCTTTGTCTATGTATAAACGTTGTAACGCTTCATCTGCAATGTCCTGAGTGATAACCCCATCACCGATAACTTGTGCAAAATCACGTACCCGTTTAAGTAGACGATTTGCGATACGCGGTGTTCCCCTTGAACGACGCGCTATTTCGCTAGCCCCAGTTGGCTCAATCCCAATATTAAGTATTTCTGCAGCCCGAGTCACAATAAACTCTAATTCCGGCTGTTTATAATATTCCAACCGATTAATAATACCAAAGCGGTCCCGCAACGGTGCCGCCAAAGCCCCGGCTCGTGTAGTAGCACCGACCAAAGTAAACTTTGGCAAGTCAATGCGTACCGTTCGAGCACTTGGCCCTTTACCGATGATAATATCGATAGCATAGTCCTCCATAGCAGAGTACAATACTTCCTCTACGCTACGAGACAAGCGATGAATTTCATCAATAAATAGTACATCGTGATCATCTAAATTCGTCAAAATCGCAGCCAAGTCACCAGACTTTTCAATGGCAGGACCAGAGGTTATGCGAAAGTTAACACCCAATTCGTTCGCAATGATACCTGCTAATGTAGTCTTCCCAAGACCTGGTGGACCATAAAGCAAAACGTGATCCAATGCTTCACCACGTTGCTTAGCCGCCTGAATATACACATTTAGATTACCTTTGGCTTCTTCTTGACCTACGTATTCATTAAAGAATTTCGGACGTAGACTATATTGCCATATATCTTCTTCGTGCTCGCCATTTCCGACAAGGCGTACTTCTTCGTTCATCCTTATCGTCCTTTCCCAAGCTCAATCAAGCTAACCTTAATCAACTCAGATACATCGCGCTTACCATCATCTAAAGACTCCACAATATCAGCCACATCTCGCTCGGAATATCCTAATGATACAAGAGCTTCAATAGCCTCTCCTGCAGCGCCACTTGCAGTAACGCCAATTGGCTGAATCACCGCTGGTGACTCCGTAGAGATATGTGTCATTTTAGCTAACTTATCCTTTAATTCAAGAACAAGTCGCTCTGCAGACTTCTTGCCAATGCCAGGCAATTTAGTTAATTGCTGGACTTGGCCATTGATTACTGCTAATTTGAAAGCCTCCGGTGTCATGCCAGACAAAATACCTAACCCCACCTTAGGCCCTATACCGGAAACAGAAATGAGTAGAATAAATAGCTCATATTCATCTTCCGTCAAAAAGCCATAGAGTTGCATCGCATCTTCACGCACGTTGAGATACGTAAATAACGTTGCCTCATAGCCTTCAATCAGTTGTTGACGCGTAGTGGTCGGCACATATACGCGATACCCTACGCCATGTACATCTACGTAACAAGACTCTTTAAAAAGATGTGTTACGATGCCCCGTACATACCCTATCATTATACCAACCTCTTCAATCTATCATTGTGAGAACTATGAGCCGTACAGATAGCGACAGCCAATGCATCCGCCGTATCATCGGGCTTAATTTTCTCACGAATCCCCAAAATATTCATCGTCATATAAATGACCTGATTCTTATCGGCCTTGCCGTAACCTGTTACAGCTTGCTTGATTTGCAGCGGCGTATATTCATAGATTGGAATCCGTTGTTGCTCGGCAGCCAATAAAATGACGCCTCGTGCTTGACCAACTTTAATAGCCGTCGTTACATTTCGGTTAAAGAATAATTCTTCTACACCGAACTTATCTGGCTTATATTCCTCTAGAATATCACTGAGGTCATTAAATAAAATTTCCAACCGCTGTGAATCAGTTAATTCCTTAGGAGTTGTAATAGCCCCGTAGGCTACTGGTGTTAGTTTACTGCCC
>URZS01000027.1 GCA_900552445.1 uncultured Veillonella sp.
AGGGGTATGTGTATTGAAAACAGAGTATTAATATAGTATATTTATAATCGATAAAAACGAATGAACTAGTGAGTGTCGGTGTTCACCGAGCGTAAAAGAGGAAAATGGGTGTAAATCTCATACTATGCAAATAGCTGTAATGAGGAGCAAGATTTCATTATAGGGTCACTGGGAAACTGGGAAGGCCGAAATGTTGCGATGAATCAGAGTCAGAAAGCCTGCTCTAAATGCATGGTATTCATATACTGTGCTTGATTTAGGTTAGTCAGGCGACTAGCCTTTTTTGGTTTTTTCTGGCGACTATATTTTCCCTTATTTTCGGGTATTACTGCTGGGTTGAGCGGATGGTAACATTAGTTTTCGTTTGATTTGTTGTTAGTGTTTAGAGAGTTTAGGAGGCGCCTATGGGCAAACGCTTTGTCAAACAGTTGGGACAATTTATTGTGACCTTGTTTGGCATTACATTTTTGACATTTTGTCTCACCTATTTAGCACCAGGCGATCCAGTAACGATGCTACTAGAAACGGCAGATACTATCGTGTCTCAGGAGCTCATCGATGAGACTCGAGCTCAGCTTGGGTTAGATAAACCGTTTATAGTGCAATATGCGAACTGGGTTGTGAATGCAGCACAAGGTGACTTGGGGATGAGTTATTCGGCTAAAAAGCCAGTAGTAGATCGAATGATGGAGGCTTTACCGGGAACAGTAATGTTAGCTGGTACTGCTTTAGTATTCACTCTGCTTTATGCGTTGCCAGCAGGGATTATAAGCGCCTTAAATCGTAATAAGTGGATTGACTATTTGTTACGATCTGCTTCCTTCGTTGGTGTATCTATGCCATCGTTCTGGTTAGGTCTTGTACTTATTTATATCTTTGGTCTTAAACTAGGTCTCGTACCTATTGCTACATCTCGAGTGACGCCGATTGGTGTTATCTTGCCAGCTGTTACCTTAGCTGTCGTAGTTGGTTCTAAGTATATGCGTCAAGTACGACTCGTTATCCTTGAAGAAATGGAAAAGGATTACGTTATTGGTGCTCGTGCTCGTGGTGTGAGTGAGACAAAAATTTTATTCGGTCATATTCTGCCAAATGCAGTATTGCCACTCATCACTATTCTTGGTGTTCTCATGGGTTGGTTATTAGGCGGTGTAGCGGTCGTAGAAATGGTATTCTCTTGGCCTGGTCTAGGCAACATGGCAGTATACGCTATTACCATGCGCGACTATCCATTGATCGAAGGCTTTGTATTGTGGGTTGCTTTAGCGTACATGTGCATCAATGCATTAATTGATGCATCATATATCTTATTAGACCCTAGATTGAAACGGGAGAGAGCATAATGGCAGAATTTATTCAAAAACATAAATTGTTCTCTTTCTATAGCAGCTTGATGATTCTCGTAGTTATCGTTGCTATCTTTGCGCCTTGGCTCGCACCTGGTGATGCTTTCACCTCAAATATGGGCCAAGCATTGCAAGCGCCAAGCAGTCAACATTGGTTTGGTACGGATAAATTGGGCCGTGATGTATTATCTCGCGTCATTTATGGTACTCAATTATCCTTGTTTATGGGTGTTACAATCGTAGTTATCATGGTGAGCATTGGTACAATCATCGGTGCTGCTGCAGGTTATTTCGGCGGCAAAGTTGAAATGGTGCTCATGCGTTTAGCAGACATCATGTTATCCTTCCCGGGTATCGTTTTGGCCATTGCTATTGCTGGTATCCTTGGTGGTAGTATCGTGAATACGATTTTAGCCTTGTCCGTTGTAGGTTGGGCAAAATACGCTCGTATCGTACGTTCCATGACTTTAAAAGTACGTGGTGAGGAGTATGTAACGGCAGCAGTCATGATGGGTGCTAATACATCAACAATTATTAGACGTCATATTATTCCTAATATTATGCCTCTTGTTATTACTACAGGTGCACTAGATATTGGGGCGATTATGATTGAGGTAGCAGGTCTATCCTTCCTAGGCTTTGGTGCTCAGCCGCCAACACCAGAATGGGGCCTTATGCTCAATGAAGGCCGCCAGTACTTGCAAACGAGCCCATGGCTCATGGCATTCCCTGGTATGTCTATTCTTATCGTAGTGGCTATCTTTAACCTTTGGTCCGATTCCTTGCGTGACGTAGTGGATCCGAAGAACCAAGGGTAATCTATGAGATATATTCATTTTCTAGAACTGTCTTTTGTGAAAGTATCTAGGTGATTAGATTGTAATGTATGTTTTTTCCATCACTGACTGTGTGGGATTGTCATAGTCATGATGTGTAAATTATTATGTTTTGTATGTCATTGTACAAGGAGATTTTACATGAAAAAATCTTGGAAAAAAGCCCTCTTAGCAGGTCTTAGCATTGTAATGATGGGTTCCTTCATCGCAGGTTGTGGCTCCGATAATGGTGGTTCTGCAAATAAAGATGTATTGAAAGTAGGCGTAACTAACTTTGCCTCTACTTTAGAGCCTACGGAAAACTTCTTCGCTTGGGTTGTAATGCGCTATGGTGTAGGCGAAACATTATCTAAATTCGACGAGCAAATGAAACCTCAACCTTGGATTGCTTCTAAATGGGAAGTATCTCCAGACCATAAAACATGGACTTTTACTATCAACGATAAAGTAACATTCTCTAATGGTAAAAAAGTTGATGCAGCAGCTGTTAAAGCATCTATCGAACGAGCTTTTGAAAAATCCAATCGTGCAAAAACGTTCTTTGAATATGATTCCATCGAAGCAAATGGTCAACAATTGGTAATTCATACGACGAAAGAATATCCTAATATGCCTGGTCTTTTGGCTGACCCATTATTCTTAATTGTTGATGTCCAATCTGAAAAAGATGGTCGTAACTTCGCTAAAGAAGGTCCTATCGGTACAGGTCCGTACGTAGTTAAATCTTTCACAAAAGAACGGGCTGAAATGGTAGCGAATGATAAATACTGGGATGGTAAAGTACCATTCAAAACTGTAGAAATTCCTTCTATCGATGACCCTAATACTCGTGCATTGAGCTTGCAATCTGGCGATATCGACATGGCTGTAAACATTGGCCCAGGCGAAATTGGCTTGTTCCAAGGCAATAATAAATTTAAAGTAGATGAAATTGCATCTCTTCGTGTTGTATTAGCACGTATCAACCAAAAAGGCGTTCTTGGTGACGACAAGGTTCGCGCTGCTGTCATTTCTGCAACAGATCGTAAGAGCTATGCAGATGTATTGTTAAAAGGTACATTTATTCCTGGGTCTGCTCCAATTCCGCCATCCATGGACTATGGATTCAAAGAATTGAAAGATCCTAATGCATATAATCCTGAACGCTCTAAACAATTGTTAGCGGAAGACGGTTGGAAAGATACTGATGGCGATGGCATCCTTGATAAAGATGGTAAACCATTAACATTCAACTTCGTAGTATATAATTCTCGTGCTGAATTGCCGCTTTATGCAGAAGCTGTCCAAGCTGACCTCAAAAAAGTTGGTATCGATATGAAAATTAAAACAGTTGACTACAACTTGATCGATAAAATGGGTCAAGATGGCGACTATGATATGCTTATTTCCAACATCGTAACTGCTAATACAGGTGATCCAATCTGGTTCTTAGCTAATTACTGGCATACTAATATCGATGGTTCCAACCCTCAAAACGGTTCTGGTTACTCCAACCCACAAGTTGACCAATTGTTAGATGCTGCTGAAACTGAGTTCGATCCTGCAAAACGTCGTGAATATGCAATTCAAATTCAACAATTATTGATGAATGATGGTGCTGCGTTGTTCTTAGGTTATCCTAAAACTAACATTGTTACTGGTTCTTACTTGAAAGGTGCTGTTATGTACCCAAGTGATTACTACTGGATTACTAATAAAATTACAAAATAGTAAGGAGCTATAATGGCAGAAAACATACTAACTGTAGAAAACCTTAACATCGCGTACCAAGGTGTGCCTGCTGTTATGGATGTGAATTTTACCTTGGAACGCGGCAAGGTATTAACCATCGTAGGTGAGTCTGGATCCGGTAAAACTACCGTGATCCGGGCCCTCATGGGTTTATTACCTGTAGGTGGTGAAGTTACAGAAGGTTCTATGATCTTTAATGGTCATGACCTTCGTAATCTGTCTAAATCCGAATGGAGATCTTTGCGTGGCAAAGACATGGCCATGATTTTCCAAGATAGTGGTAGTGCACTAGATCCAATTGTTCGCATTGGTAAACAATTTAGAGAACTATTTAAGTCTCATATTGAAATCGATAATGACGAATGTGATCGCCGTGCCATTGCTTTACTAGAAGCTGTATCATTGCCTAATGGTGCTGATATATTGCGCCGTTATCCTCATGAGTTATCCGGTGGTCAGCGACAACGTGTAGGCATTGCTATGGCATTAGCCTTAGACCCAGCCTTGCTCATCGGTGACGAACCGACGTCGGCACTAGATGTAACGACACAGTCTCAAGTAGTTATGAAAATGCTAGAACTTGCAAAAGAACATAATTCTGCAATCGTTATGGTAACTCATAACCTTGGTGTAGCAGCCTATATATCTGACTATATTATCGTTATGAAAAAAGGCCGTGTTGTAGATGCAGGTACGCCACAAGACATTTTGGAACATCCATCTAATGAATATACGAAGCAATTAAAAGATGCAGTGCCAACATTGGGAGGAGGTCGTTACATTGACTAATTACGCTGTAGAATTAAAAAATGTATGTAAACGATTCCCACTTCCTACTGGTGGTGAGCTCGAAGCGTGTAAGAATATTAATATAACCTTAGAAAAAGGCCAGTCCCTTGGGATTGTAGGGGAATCTGGTTCTGGTAAAACGACTTTGGTTCGTATGATCATGAAGATGCTGCCCATTACGGAAGGCGAGATTTATGTAGATGGTGTAGAGATTCAGAATATGAACTCTGAGCAAACAAAAGAATACCGCAAGAAAATTCAAATGGTATTCCAAGATCCATCTGCAGCCTTCAATCCGCGTATGAAGGTAAAGGACATCATTCTTGAGCCACTATACAATTTTGGCCTTCTAGAAAAAGGAAAAGAAGAACAGATTGCTGGTGATTATCTTGAAATGGTAGATTTACCTCGCGAGTTTATGCATCGCTATCCTCATGAAATGTCTGGTGGTCAACGCCAGCGTGTTGCCATTGCTCGTGCTATCGTGTTAGAGCCTGAAATTCTCGTATTAGATGAGGCTACTAGTGCTTTAGACGTATCTGTACAAGACTCCATTGCCTATTTATTGGCGCGTTTACAAAAAAAGAAAAATTTAACATACCTATTTATCGCTCATGATATTGCCTTTATTCGTACCATGTGCCACAAGGTGGTCGTCATGTACAAAGGCGCTATCGTTGAAGAACTAGATGCATTCCACTTAGCTGATGCAAAGCATCCTTATACAAAGGTTCTATTGAGCTCTATCTTTGAAATTGGCCAAGATCATAAGCCACTTACACTGGAAGAGGCGGCATTAGAAGCATAGTATAAGAAATACATTCAAGCATATAGGTACATTACAATAGCAGTTAGCTTGCAAGCTAACTGCTATTTTTTTGTATGAAAGGTAGATATGGATGTTTCAAAATAGGTATATCGAGATATTTCGTAAATATTTATTGTGTTAACACCGAATATATAGTATAGTTGACTATATGAAATATACCCCTATAGGTATAACAAAAGATGCTCATATGAAGTGATGTACATAGATTCTCTCTATATTAACTGTTGTAAAAGTGGATTAGGTTTACTAGGTTATGTTAACGCAAAACGTAGTGAGTGTCTGAGCATAGATAATAGTTAAGGACTGTAGAAAGGTTAGGTGTGTAAATGAAAGGATTACGTAAGGCTTTATTAATTGGCATGACCTTAGGTATGACCGTGCTCGGCACTGTTGGTTGTATGAATCAAGAAGTGGCTCTATCTAATGATGTGCTAAAGGTAGGGGCCATTAGCTTTGCTGGTACATTAGAACCAACAGAAAACTATTTCAGCTGGGCTGTTGTACGCTTTGGCGTAGGTGAAACGCTTATCAAGTTTGATGATCAAATGAAAGCGACACCATGGCTTGCTACTTCTTGGAAACAAGGAGATGACAAGTTGACTTGGACTTTCACCATCAACGATAAAGTAAAATTCTCAAACGGTAAAAGTTTGACAGCAGAGGCTGTAAAAGCATCTCTAGAAAGAACCTTTGCTAAGAGTAAACGAGCAAAAACGTTCTTTAACTATACAGAAATCACCGCTAAGGGACAGGAGCTTACGATTAAAACTGACAAGGAATACTATAATTTGCCAAACTTACTTGGTGATCCATTGTTCCTAATTATGGATGTCACAGCAGAGGCAGAGGGTCGTGATATTGCGAAGGAAGGTCCTATCGGTACGGGCCCTTATGTAGTATCCTCTTTCACAAAAGAGCGTGCAGAACTTAAACGTAACGATAACTACTGGGATGGTAAGGCAGGCTTTGCTAAGGTTGAAATTCCATCGATTAACGATGCCAACACACGTGCTATGGCATTACAAGCGGGCGATGTAGATATGGCCGTTAGCATTGGTCCTGGCGAATACGGTATTTTCCAAAATGATAAGAACTTTACTATCTATGAAGTAGCTTCCTTGCGTGACGTATTTGTTCGTATGGGTCAAAAAGGCAAGCTTAAAAATCCTGATTTGCGTGCGGCCCTTATTGCGGCAGCAGACCGCGAGTCTTATGCAAAGAACCTCATGAAGGATACATTTGTAGCAGGTAAGGCTCCATTGCCACCATCCCTTGACTATGGATTTAACCAATTGCGCGATCCTAATAAATACAATGTAGAACGTGCTAAAGAATTACTTAAACGTGCAGGCTATGAAGATACGAATGGAGACGGCATTGTAGATAAAGATGGTGAAAACCTAGTACTTGATTTCTATGCTTATACATCTCGTCCTGAATTGCCTTTATACGCAGAAGCATTACAAGCAGACTATAAAAAAATCGGTGTAGATTTACAAATTAAAATCGTAGACTATGCTGTGATTGACACATTATCTCAATCTGGGGATTATGATATGATCATCTCTAGCGTAGTAACTGCTAATACAGGTCAACCAGTATGGTTTTTGAAACAATATTGGGGCACAGGTGTTGAAACTAATGGCTCAGGCTTTTCGGATCCGCGTTTTGATGAATTGTTAGCCCTTGGTGAAAGCGCTAATGATCCTGTGGTACGCCGTAATGCTGTTATCAACGCACAACAACTCATGCTAGATAACGCGGTAGCATTATTCTTAGGCTATCCTAAAATCAATATCGTAGGTAATAAGAAAGTTGATGGTATTAAGATGACACCGTCTGAATACTACATCATAACAAAAGATTTGAAGCGTAAATAAACAAAAAATAAGAGGACCATTTGGTCCTCTTTTGTATATCTTTATTTTTTATTTTTCTCTGTTACATCTAAGTCTGCCATATTTATAGCATTAGCTTTACCAACCATTTTGTTATATTTGATAAATAATTGCGTATAGGCTTCGCCGTAAGAAGAGTTAATAATGATGTAGTTGCGGGCTTCAGCAACAAATTCTTTTACCGCATCTTGATACTCTCGTACAGCATTTTGCGTTTCTGAATTAGTACCAGGTTGTAATTTATTGATGCGTTGTGAAATTTGCTGTAAGTTAGCTTCAACCTTTTGTGTATCCGTATTTCCATCTGGATCAATAAGGTCAATAGTTTGTGCTGTCATGAGGTTTAATTCAATAAAATTAACCGCATTATCGCGTTTTTCGCCTTGATACTCGTTCATGCGCTCGGTGTAGAGTTCATTGTTACGATTATCTAAAGCTAAATCTAATGCATTATACGTAGCATAGAACTGTTCAGCTAATGGTACATATTGTGCTGCTAGTTCATCGCTACCTTTGAAATTATCTTTTTCAAATCGACGTTCTACATAGTAAGCTTGCAACTGATCTGCAATCGGAATAATTTGATCAAGTACGGCGAGTACGTCATTTGTTGCTTGATTTACGTCTTCATATGGAGTAGAACTATCTTGTTTTGCTGCTTCTAAAGCGGTTTTAAGATCCTTATATTTAGGCAAGGTAATCGTCGTGTTATGAGAACTATTGCGCAACTCTTGAAGAGTTGGTTGTAATTGGTTAGCATAAGCTACGCTGTACGAGTTATATGTGTCTAGTGCAACAATATAAGGACGAATTGCGTTGATCTTATCGTCAACTGTTGATCGATATAAAATTGTCGTTGTATTGGATGACAGAAGTGTATACACTCCATAAATCCCACCACCGATAATAGCCACACCGAGTACGATAGCCGCTATTAACTTGATGTACCCCTTTTTCAACTGCGTACGCTCCTTGCAAACACACTAACTCTTTTGGATCCATTTGGGCGCACTACGCCCCTAAGAGTAATTATTTACATTATATCACAACTCTAAGCGACAAAAAAGGAGTATACCAGTAATAATCATAAGGGATTGATGAAATTATTCGATGTGAACATATATTAAT
>URZS01000028.1 GCA_900552445.1 uncultured Veillonella sp.
CTTGCCATAGATAGATAGCAATATTCGTAGAAATGGCCACGCAATGCAATGAGTTCTTCATAAGTGCCATCTTCTACAATTTCACCTTTTTCCATAAATAAAATGCGGTCCATTTGCTCTAAACCTTCTAATTGATGCGTAATATATAAGCATGTTTTACCTTCTACATAATGCATCAAATCGCGATGTAAAGCCTTTCGAGTTACTTGATCTAAGCCTTCTAGTGGTTCATCTAATAAAACAATTTGAGGGTTTCGCAAAAATAATCTTGCTAACGCCACACGTTGACGTTCACCACCACTTAGTCCATGTCCACCACTACCAACAATCGTATGTAAACCATCGGACAATTTATCTACAACAGTTTGCAACGATGCACGATGTATGGCTTGCTCTAACTCCTCAGCTGTTGCTTCCGGTCTGGCAAGGCGAATATTATCACCAAAGGACGCATGGAAAATATATGTGTCTTGAGTAATAGTACCTAATGCATTGCGCCAGGTATCGATACAAATATCCTTTAACTCTACATCCCCCACATGGATAGAGCCCTTATAATCATATAGTCGTTCTAGCATATTAAATAATGTAGTCTTACCGGAGCCACTGGCACCTACGATGGCGATCGATTGACCTTGTTTAATATCTAATCTAAGGTTCTCGTAGATAGTATGCTCATTATCATAGCCAAAAGATACATTTGTAAAAGTAATATCTCGATTCGGATTAAATGGCTTAGGTTCTAATGGCTCCACAACCGGTAACGGCTCATTAGCAAGTGCTATAAGTCGGCTTGTAGCTACTTTACTTTCAGCCCCATGATGGACCGCGGCAATCATCGGTTGTAACGCTTCAAACCAAGCCTGCGTACCAATAGCCGCCACCGCCACCATTACGCTAGCCCATGCCCCAGTTAATGCATTAGCAGCCATAATCGCTACCACCACAACAGTTAACTGAACGCCACCTAGGAATAATGTGTTTCCTAAATTCATCCCCCGATCAATAGTCCCTTTATAACCATCAACGTGTTTCATCATCTGTTGAATTCGTTTATATACAAGTCCTTCATTGCCATAGCTAATAACATCTTCAAGACTGTCCATAGTATCACTTAACAGCGCTTTATATTCCCCTTGTTGAGGACCAATGGCGCGTAGAGATTGTTTATTATGGGCATAAACAACTAATGGTACTACTAATCCTAAAACAAGAGCTGCCATTACAATTGGCATAACCAAGCTATCATCAATCGTAGATACTCCATAAGCAACTAACACCGTCAATGCAATGGCTGCTACAGGTGGAATCAGAGTGCGCAAGTAGAAGAATTGTAATACCTCTATATCCCCCATAATGCGACCGAGCATATCGCCAGCACCAAAACGTTTTAAGATGGCCGGTGCTAATGGCTCTAAATGTGCATAGAACCACAGACGTAAACCATAGAGACCTTGGAATGCCATGCGATGCGATGTATAACGTTCAAAATAACGACATACTGCACGACTGACACCAAAGAATCGAACCCCTACGATGGCAAGACTTAAATAAGTAAGACCTGGTTGTAACGCTGCCGACGCTAATAGCCAAGATGAAACTGTTAACAAGCCTACGTTCATGAAAACAGTAAGGAATGTAAATAGCAACGCTAACACTAAAGACCATTTAGCAGGACTTAGAACTGCGAATAATAGCTTCCAACCTTGCATACCCATTGTATGTCTCTTCACATCATGTGTATCAAGCGTAGAAGATTTAGTTACCCCATCAGTAATAATTTCCTGTTTCTTGGCATCAGTAATACACTCCTGTTTCTTAGCATCAGTAATACACTCCTGTTTCTGCGCCGTATCCATAACATCGATAGATTGCACCATTGAATGTCTACTTGTTTTTAATTCTTCTATGGCAGAAGAGAATTGTCCCAAGCCAGATGCTACGAGTTCTTTAAAATAACCATCCACAGCAACTAGCTCTTCATAAGAGCCTTGTTGAATAATGACGCCTTGTTTTAAAACATATAGTTTAGAAGCCCAGTGCATCGTTTGTAAGCGATGTCCAATAATGATGACAACCTTATCCTTCATCAATTGTTGAATAGCTGTACTGATGATAGATTCCGTTTTTACATCTAAATGGGCCGTTACTTCATCGAGAATCAGTACCTGACCCTTCCGTAAGAATGCACGTGCCAAGGCAACTCGTTGACGCTCACCACCACTAAGACCTAAACCACCTTCTCCGATGACCGCATCAAGACCTTCCTCATGACGATGGATGACATCTAAGAGTTGCACCTCTTTACAAGCATCTAGAATTTCTTTATCACTTACATCCATGCCAAAGGATAGAATCTCCCGCAAGGTGCCTTCCATAATGTGTGGATGTTGAGATACATAGGTAATTTGTTGACGCCACCAGTCGATATCTAGGTCACATATATCATGGCCATCGACTGTCACTGTACCGCGCGGCGCTTGCAAGAACCCACCTACAATATGGGCAATAGTGGACTTGCCTGCCCCACTTTCACCAACCAGCATAATAGGTGCATTGCGTTTTGCCTCAAGGGTTATATGGCGAACGCCATTATCACTATTCTTATAGGTAAAAGTTAAATCCTTAATCTCAATATGTTCTACAGAACTATCTAATCTTGTGTCACCACCAACAGGTAAGGATGGTTCACGATTCATATAGTCTTCGTATTTTAAAATTGAAGTTTTACCTGCCATCCCCGTGTGGAAAGCAGCGCCCAACTGTCTAAATGGTGTATAAAACTCTGGTGCTAACAATAAAATAAAGAACGCTGGGAAGAAGGTGATTTCACCATCTAGCAAGGTTAAGCCTAAATATACTGCAATCAAGGCCGTACTAATGGTACTTACTAGTTCCAGCACCAATGCTGATAAGAATGCGACGCGCAATACTTTTAAAGTAGAATCTTTAAACTCCTCAGACAAGCGACCAATAACTTTGATTTGATCTTTGGCGCGGCCGAATAATTTAAGGGTAGTAATCCCTTGCAATACATCTAAGAAATGGCCTGACAAAAAGCTCATGCGCTCCCATTGCTCTTTATTCAATCGATCAGCTTGCTTACCGATTAGAATCATAAAGAATGGAATCAATGGCACCGTAACAATCAAGATAATACCGATAATCGGCAATGCATCTACGATAGCAATCCCCATGATGAGGGGAATCAAAATAGCATATAAGATTTGAGGAATATAGCGAGCTACATAAGCATCAACCTGCTCCAAACCATCCGTAAGCAAATGAATTACATCACCGTGACGCTCCTTATGCTGTACACCCAGTTTAAACATATGCTCTAAGGCATGCTCTCTAAAAGATGCTTTCACAGCACTGCCCAAACGATTTGCCACAGCCTCTTGTATATAATGAGCTAACAATCGCACAATAATGGCAATAGCTAAATACATGATTGTATTCATCTCATCAGCCAAGGCATTCTCTAAAAATATAAAATTATTAATTAAGGTCCCAAAGAACCAAGCTTGCCCAACAATGGACAGACTTTCTACTAAGCAGGTTAATCCCAGTAGTAAAAGCTGACCTTTATGTTCTAGCAGCGCTTTAAAAGCGGTACGCTGTATCATATTATCCTCTACGGTAAAACTAGTAAAAATATAAAATCAAATTGATTAGATCCCCTATATCTAGGTCTTACTCAAAGTAAAAAAATATAATCTCAGTGAGTTCAAGTGAATCTAAATTTATCAATATTATCCATCTTACCACAAAAAAGAGGCGTGCCGCTACAGCACGCCTCACATTGAGACCTAAATTTTACAACTCACCAGAGTTATAAAGCTATTCTATTAATAGTGTAAGTCTTTTTCTGTTACACGATGACGGAATGTCCAGTATACCCAGCTTTGGTAAGCCAAAATGATTGGCACAAATACAAAGGCTACACAAGTCATCAATGTCAATGTGTAAGTAGAGTTAGCTGCATTTGTAATAGTTAAGCTCCACTCAGGATTCAAAGAAGAAACCATGATGCGAGGGAACAAACCAGCAAAGTAAGCAGCCGTTACAGAGATAACGGATAAGGAGCTGAATACAAAGCCCCATTTTGTATTACGAGTACGTGCCGCACCCCAAGAAATGAGGAAGAACACGATTGCCAACGCAAAGCAAACAATTGCCAATACAGAGTTGAACAAATCTGTAAATACATAAGTTGCACCTACCAATGCTAATGCACCGATAGCTGTAGGAACACCTACTACCAAGGAAGCTGCACGAGCGCGTTCAGAAACAGCACCAGCAGTTTTGATAGAAGTGAACAAACCGCCATGGTATGTGAATACCAAGATGAAAGCGATACCACAAAGCACGGTGTATGGGCTTAACAAGTCAAAGAATGTGCCTACATACGTCATGCTTGCATCGATTGGAGTACCTTGGATCAAGTTACCAACCGTAACACCCCACAATAATGCAGGAATCAAGGAACCAAAGAAGATGCAGTAGTCGAAAGTTTTACGCCATAACAAGTTAGGGCTTTTAGAGCGGAACTCGAATGCTATGCCACGCATGATAAGCGCTGCAAGCATCAAGAATAACGCCAAGTAGAAACCACTGAACAATGTAGCATATACATGAGGGAAGGATGCGAATAATGCACCACCTGCAGTAATCATCCATACCTCATTACCGTCCCATACAGGACCTAAGGCATTGATCATTTGACGACGTTCAACGTCAGATTTGCCGATGAATGGTAACAAAATACCAGTACCATAGTCAAAACCTTCTAATAAGAAGAAGCCAGCGAATAGTACAGTAATTAAGATAAACCATACCACTTCAAGGTTATTAAAAATTAATTCCATAATCTCGCCTCCTCTTTTTCAACTACATCGTGAGATGGGTTGCCATCTGGACCTTTTTTGATGTGTTCTACAGCAAGGTAGATAGCCGCAATAGCTGCTACGATGTACACAAGTGTAAAGCCGATGATTGTAGTCATAATTTCTGGAGCTGTAACGGCTTTAGAAGCACCGTCTGCAGTCAATTGTAAGCCATATACAAGCCATGGTTGACGGCCCGCTTCAGCTACAAACCAACCAGTGGAGTGAGCGATGAATGGCAATGGCAACATCCAGAACATAATTTTCAAGAATGTGCGATTTTCAACAAGTTTGTCTTTTGCATTAAGGATAAGACCTACGAATGCAACAAGTAACATAAGGGAACCTGCTGCAACCATGATACGGAATGTCCAGAAGATTGCTGGAACGTCTGGAATATAGTTACCAGGACCGTATTGAGCTTCAGATTTAGCTTGAAGATCTTTGATACCTTCTACTTTACCAGAAGTGAAGGAGTTTTGAGTCAAGAAGGACAAGCCACCAGGAATTTCAAGAGCGCTTGTGTTCTTTTGAGCTTTAGTATCGATGTTAGCAACTAAAGAGAATGGAGCTGGATCTTGTGTTTCCCACAACGCTTCCATAGCAGCCATTTTCATAGGTTGTACTTTTGTAATGTATTGGCCTTGGTGATGACCTGCCATTGCGCCTAAAGTACCGAATACAAGGGCAATAACCATACCCCATTTAGCAGAGCGACGGTAGAAGTCTATCTCATTATTACGTAATAAGTGCCATGCACTGATTGCCATAATGATTACGCCTGCTGTTAATAGACCATTCAACACGATATGGAAGAATTGGCCAGGTACATAGCCATTTTGAACAATTGTGAGGAAGTTTTCCATCTCTACACGGCCATTACGCAATACAAAGCCTACAGGATGTTGCATGAAGGAGTTCGCTACGAGAATCCAGAACGCAGATAGGTTTGTACCTAATGCTACCAACGTAGCTACAAGGGCGTGAACGCTTTTATTTAAGCGGTCCCAACCGAAGATCCAAACACCCATGAATGTAGATTCCAAGAAAAATGCCATTAATGCTTCAAGGGCCAATGGAGCGCCGAAAATGTCACCCATAAAACGAGAATATTCTGCCCAGTTCATACCAAAATGGAATTCCTGAACGATACCAGTTACCACACCCATGGCAAAGTTAATTAGGAACAATTTGCCCCAGAATTTTGCCATTTTTTTGTACACTTCTTTACCTGTAGACACATATGTCCACTCTAAGATAGCGACAACCACTGTCATGCCTAGTGTGAACGGCACAAACAACCAGTGATAGATAGATGTTAGCGCAAATTGTAATCGAGCTAAATCTACAGCTTCAAACATGTGTTTTCCTCCTTAGAATAAAAAACTTACATCACTTGATGAGCCTTTACCAAAAACCTTGTATCATCGTGCTTGTAAAAAAGATAAGGACCCAGCCCCAATAACTTGTTCACGTTGAGCGAGGATTTTAAAGTTAACCCCTTTCAACTGACCAATTAATTGATGCTGAATCGTGCCCATTGCTTCATTTATAGCACAATGCCCCTTACAAGATTTAGAGCAAGAACTTACATCATATAAACACCGTTGTAAATACGCATCCCCTTCTACCGCTCTAATTACATCGAGCAATGAAATCTCTTGAGGGTCTCGATTGAGGGCAAACCCACCATCTACACCGCGGAAGGATTTCATAATCCCTGCTGCAATGAGACTACGCATAATCTTGAGCAAAAATCGTTCTGGAATCAATTCTTGCTCAGCCAATACAGCACCTGTTATCTTCGTACCCGAAGGTAACATCGCCATATGTAAGACCATGCGAAATGCATAATCCGTGGCCTGATTTAACTTCATAAGGTCTCCTTTCTCGTGCACTTGGACAAACGTATTACTAAATCTAGTATAATCGAAATAAAACAATACTGCAATGGTATTGTTTTATATATTGAGAATTAACATATATAGTTTTTAAGCCTACAAATTAGATACAACCTGAATACTTTTATACTTATAAAACAGTTTTTGAATTCTATTATCAAAAAAGACTGCCCACAAATGGACAGTCTTAATATATTATTTTGTAATTTCCCGAACAAGGTGAGCCATTTCAGGAATGATGAGTTTACTCATAGCCAATGTCACAGCACCTACAGAACCAGGGATAGAGAATATCAGTGTATTATTGTTCACCCCAGCCTCCGCACGAGAAGCCATCGCTTTTGTGCCGATATCTTCTGTGTAAGAAAGATATCTAAAGATTTCACCAAAGCCGGGAATATGCTTTTCATACAAGCTATTTACAGCCTCAATTGTCACATCGCGCATGGCAATACCTGTGCCCCCAGTAGAGATGATTACATCTATAGATTCATCATTGCACCACGGAATCATAGCGTTTCTAATAGAATCATAATCATCAATAACAATTTTACGTTCTGCCACAATATGATTCGCTTGCTCTAAAAACTCTTGAACCTTGTTGCCCCCTTTATCAGTTTCCATTGTACGAGTATCAGAAACAGTTAACACCGCAACACGTAATGGTCTTGCTACAACTTCGTAAGACATAATTCCTCCTAAAATAAAGGCAAAATAGATGCCAAGGTTGGCCATCCATTATCGCGTAATGTATCACGCAATGCCCAAGAATACTTAATAAATGGTGCGCAATGTAGGCGCAACCAGAAAGATAAATACGGTGTATCACCTTGGAATATAGCTAATCGATCTAAGGCATAGAGATTATCCCCAGGCTTAACTGTGCCTGGTTGAACGGTGAAAGCCATCTTATAACCAGATTGTTTCGTAACATACTGAACGAGCATATCAGTAAAACCACCTGGATAGGCTAAATAAACGATAGGCTCCCCTAGGATACCTTCCATCGAAGTTTTCCCGCCGAGAATGGCATCCGGTAATTCTGTAGGGTCTAAATGAGTTAGCACCTTATGATGATTTGTATGGCCTTGAATATCAAAGCCGCCTGCCTCCATTTGCCGCATTTGCTCTGTACTAACAAATCCAGGCGTATTCGCTGCATCGCTAATCATAAACAATGTAGCCTTCATATTGTATTCCTTTAATATAGGCAACGCATATGTATAATTGTCTACATAGCCATCATCAAAGGTAATCACAATCGGCTTCTCTGGTAACTCTGTACCATTTTGCAAATAATCATATAGCTGATCTAAGGTAATCGTGTTATATCCATGATTATGAAGATATTCCATCTGCTCCTTAAACTGATCTACATGCAGTGTTAAAGCAGAGTGCTTTTCATCATTTATCTGGTGATAATTTAATACCGGCACACCATATAATTTATAATCAGCAGACATTCCCCACATAACCCCAATGGAGACAGCTACTATTACAATACATACAACAAAGAAATATAAAAACTTTTTAATACAGCTCTTGCCATATTTATACATATAAAACAATCACTCCCATCTACTTTCATACATAATGAGAATACCACAAATATATCAGTATTATCAACAAAATCCCTCACAAGATTATCATAGAATTCTATGACATTTCCTATCACACTCGCCCATGACGATGTATAATACATTATGCCAATGTACAAAATAAGTCATAGGGCTTCGTCGAAGGAGATGT
>URZS01000029.1 GCA_900552445.1 uncultured Veillonella sp.
TACCTGCTGGATACAATGGAATAAAAGCTGTATATAGACGAGCAATTGGGAAGTGATTATTTACATAACCAAATACTTTTTCCACTAACGGTTGATGTAACATAGGAGATTCTGTTTGTTGTACAAATAAACCATCTTTTTTAAGAGCTTTCAATGTATTCTTATAGAACTCTTCAGTAAATAAACCTTCACCAGGGCCAATTGGATCAGAGCAATCTACAATAATTACATCATAATAATCTTCTGCTTCTGCCATAAATCCAATACCATCACCAATTTTTACAGTTAATTTTGGATGGTTTTCAATCATAGCTTTTGCAATAGTTGGTAAATATTGTTTTGCTAACTCTACAACTTTGCCATCGATTTCAACCATGGTTACTTCTTTTACACAGTCATGACGTACGCATTCTCTAGCTACGCCACCATCACCACCACCGATGATCAATACTCGTTCAGGATTTGGGTGCAAGAATAATGGTACATGGCTCATCATTTCATGATAGATAAACTCTTCACGTTCAGACGTTTGGAATACACCATCTAAAGCGAGCATCATACCATACTCTTTAGACTTGAATACTTCAATTTTTTGGAACTCAGATTCACCAGAGTATAATACTTCTTCTGCTTCCGCACTGAGACGTAAATGAGGCGTTTGCTCCTCAGTAATCCATTGACTCATGTAGTACCTCCTACTATGTATACTACAATACGCACCGTAGAATCCTACGATGCGTATGTATATTACGTTAATTGCTCTATTATTTAACCTTTACGACTAATATAACAGAAGCCACCACCTAAAATGGTATCTTTCATCCAATTCGCCAAAGAGAAATCACGGATTTCACCTTCATCAAAGATGCCACAGCGAATATCATCGCCATCCTTAAATATTTTGTAAATTGGAACCCAATGCCATGTATAAAGAGCCTTTTCTTTCCCTTTATGACGATTCAAAAATGCAACGGGCACATCTTGTGCCAACGCATCATGAATAAACTGAGCTGCTGCTTCCACTTCTACGCGAGATGCACAGAAAGGAGATACATTCAGCATATGTACATCATAAGGTAAGTTTTGATCCTCTAATAATCGGATAAGGCCACGTTCCATCCATTGTGTTTTATATACGCCACCACCAAAGCGTGGTTTTACATATTTCCAAACTAAGTTCATCCGTTCTAAAGCAAGTGTTTGATCGGATGTGGTTTCCAAATCTAATAAGCCATCCCTAAATAGCGAATAACTCAATACTTGTGATGCCGATGTAGGACCACAACCAGATAAGCGTTGCCACTCGTCTGTGAACCACTCTTGGTCGTAACCATGTGACGTTTCACCGTTTACATCGATATATAGCCACTCCGGATGTTTAATAGATACATCGTTCATGAGATTAACCTTCGATTACTTCAACAGTTTCCATGATAGCACCTTGGTGGATACCATCAACTACGTCCATACCTTCGATTACTTTACCAAATACTGTATGCACACCATCCAAATGAGGTTGTGGTTCGTATACGATAAAGAATTGGCTACCGCCTGTATTAGGGCCACGATGAGCCATGGATAATGCGCCACGTTCATGTTTGTGAGGATTGCCAATTAATTCATCTTTAATTGTGTAACCAGGACCACCAGTACCATTGCCATTAGGGCAACCGCCTTGTGCTACGAAACCAGGGATTACACGGTGAAAACGAAGACCGTTATAGAAACCTTTGTTGATTAAGTCTACAAAGTTTTGAACTGTGCCAGGAGCTTCTTTATCAAATAACTCGATTACGATATCGCCGCCGTCAGCCATATGGATTTTTGCTTTTTTCATTGTTCAGGTACCTCCAAAATTGTACGCAACACATGTGCTGCTAATATAAAACCTGCCACTGGGGGCACAAAACTACATGTTCCAGGACTTGTTGCTTCACCTCGGAACTGTGGTTTTGTCGGTTTTTCTGTAGAAAATAAAACTAATTGTTTTTTTATGCCCCGTTTTTTTAACTCCCGACGCATAACGCGCGCCAAAGGACATGTATGAGACTTATTGATATCAGCAATCATAAGTTTTTCCGGGTAAAAGCGATTACCGCCGCCCATACAAGAAATAACAGGGATGCTTTCACGTTGACAAATCTCAATAATATTAAGTTTAGCCGTTACCATGTCGATGGCATCAATAACATAATCAACATGTAAGCTTTGAATAAACCCAGGATAAGATTCCTCAGTATACATAATATCATGAGTTTCTATGATCACATCAGGATTAATAGAAAGAGCTCGCGCCTTTGCTACCTCTACCTTCCGCTCACCAATAGTATCATGAGTCGTAATCATTTGGCGATTCAAATTACTAGGAGCAATGGAGTCACCATCAATAATAACGATACGCCCCACACCGGCACGAACTAGCGCCTCTAAGGCCCCGCCACCTACGCCACCGACACCAAAGAGTGCGATAGATGTATCCTTTAATGTTTGGATCTTATCTGGTCCAACCAACCATTCCAAACGAGTTAACATATATTCCATTAATATTTACCCGCCGGAATAATTTCTGTCCAATATCCATCTGGATCTGCAATGAAATAAATGCCCATGTCAGCATTTTCATAGGCTACTACGCCCATCTCTTTGTGTTTTTTCAAAGCTGCTTCGTAGTCATCTACATAAAACGCCAAATGGAATTCATTGTCCCCTAAATTATAAGGGCGGTCCCAGTCGCGTAACCATGTAAGTTCTAATTCATGCGCTGTATGTGGACTTTTTAAATAAACGAGAGTAAAAGCACCACTTGGGTCTTCCAAACGGCGAGATTCCTCGAGCAGTAAAGCCTCTTTATAGAACGCTAGACTTTTATCAAGATCCTTAACATTTATATTATTATGAGCAAATGAAAACTTCATAGGACCTCCTTTTATAAATACAGTATATTTTTGTAGGAATTATCCTCTTTTAATAGTATCACATTTTGTAATTCTATAGCTAGTTAATCACAAATTTTGCCGTACTGCCATCGTCACCACGCGTGACCTCTAAATGCGCAGGTATACGAGTTTTCAATTCTGGTACATGAGAAATCATACCGATGAGGCGTCCAGAAGATTGTAATTGTACCAATGTTTCCATAGCAAGTTCTAATGTATCTGGATCTAAAGTACCAAAGCCTTCGTCGATAAACATCGTATCCATATGAATACCACCAGCATAACTTTGAATGACATCGGCTAAACCCAAGGCCAGTGCCATCGATGCTAAGAAGGTTTCACCACCAGACAATGTGTTCGCTGGTCTTGATTGACCTGTGAAAGCATCCATAACTGCCAAATCAAGGCCTTGTTTGCCTCGACCTCCACCAGTATAGTCAGACCGCTCCAAGGAATAGCGACTACGGCTCATCTTTTGAAGTCGTAAATTGGCTGCATACACCACTTCATCTAAAATAGCACCTAGCACATATCGTTCAAAGGTTACATTTTTAAAGCCTTGTTCCCCACCATTAGCGAGGTCATTTAGACGGCTCAAGAACTCTACTTCATTACGAGCTTCACCCATAGCTACGTCAAGCTCTTCTAATGATGCTAATGTAGTTTCAATATGTTTCGTCTCTTTATCCCATGCCGCTAGATTGCCTACTAGCGTATCTCTACGCTCTACCGCCGCATCATACACCTCATCACTTACTGTAGCACGAGGTTCAGCTATAGATTTCGCTACCTTTAACGCCGCATCATATACAGCTTGAGCTTTATTGAAAGCCTCGTCTAATGCATGTAGTTCAGTTCTAAAGGTATCTAAGGCCTTATAATCACCTAACAACTCTATAAAATCAGCTTCACATAAAGAAATCGATTGCAATGATTTTGCATATTCCTTATAGATTACATCAAGGTTGTTAGTTTCTTCTTGCACTTGTGCAGATAAGGTTTCTAGGCGCCCCCGCTTAGCATTGAGCTGTTTTCGAGCAGCCTCTAAATTCCTTTCACAAACCTCCACTTGCTCATCATATGCGTTAATGTCAGTCTCTAACGATTCTATCTGTTTACGCCATGCATCAAGATCTGTAGTTGGTAAGATTTTAGATAAAGCATCAATCTTGGCTTGTACAGAACTAATCTGAACCTCTAAGTCATGCAAGCTTTCAAGCAATGCCTTATGACCGATCTCTAATTTCCCTAATTTTTCTTTGGCCCCACTCAATTCATCTTCATTTTTAGCTACAGTATTACTCAACTGTTCAGTATCGCCACGCAAAGCTGTGAGCCGGTCCATTTGAGATAGCAAGTCTTGTTGAATAGAATCGAATGTGTCTTCCGAAAAACCATCAATGGATGATGTAAGTTTAGACACTTGGTCTTTAACTTCCTCATCTAACTCATGTAGACGAACAACTAACGTTTCTTTCTGACCAATTTCGCTAGCTTGCTTTTGTAGCGCCTCATCCCGCACGGCACGAGCCGCTTCTATTTCCTCTTTTGTAGGATACAACTCAGGCTTGGATGCTAACTGTGGATGCTCCGTAGAGCCACATACAGGGCAAGGCTCATTATCTACTACTAAATGGACCAGTTCAAAAGCTCGTCCCTCTGCCATTAAATGTTCTAAACGCTCAAGCTGGACCTTCGAGTTCTTTACAGACTCATCTATAGCGGCTAAAGACCTGTCTTTAGCTTCAATATCGTTTTGAATCTTCTGTTTTTGCGCTAATAACTCAGAATATCGTTGCAACTGACTCAACTGTTCTTGGATACGAGGAATAGACTCTAATGTTTTACTATTAGCTTGGAACTGTTTTCTCGCTTCACCTAACGCAACCTCTAAATCAGCTACTAGCTTGTGCTGTGCCTGTAACTCAGCATCGCTTTTCTCGCGGTCCTTTGCTTCTAAGTTACCCTTTAATGTAGATAATTCCTGATTTAACAGTGCTAACTCATCAAATTTCTCTGACTGTTGTCGGAGTTGAGCCAATGTAGTCCTCTTAGCTTGTATAGTTTCACCTTGAGATGCTAACGCGTCATGAGCCTCTGTACACTTAGACTCATGTTGAGATGCAATTTCCACACCTTTTTTCGCATCTGAAAGTGCGGATTCTAGTTTTTTTAATACGCCCTGTTTATCACTAAACTGTTTATATAGCTCATAGCTAGGCGTTAAAGAAGTGAGAAACTGAACCTTTTCACTTAAATTAGAACGCTCCCCTTCTCTTGCTTTTACCAAGTCTAATGTTGAAGCAGCCTGTGTAAGAGACTGTTGTGCTTGATTATATACGGCCCATTCCTTACGCAATGCATTGAACTGCTCCACCTCGGTAACAGCCTCATCTCGCTTCACAACAAGTCTATCACGATGGGGCCCTCGATTTACTAACAACTCACGTACATGTTGGGCAGTCAGCACTGGAGTATCCTCATCATGAGGAATGGACTGTATCAACGCCGCTTGTTTTGTCAGATTTTCCTCAATGCCTGCTTTTGCGTCATCATAAGCGGCTTTAAGAGCCTCTTGTAATTTTCGGTATAGCTCCGTTCTAAAGAGAGTGTGTAGTAACTCCTCACGTTCACTAGTGGATGCGACTAATAATTTTCGGAACTCCCCTTGTGGCAATAATACAACTTGTAAAAACTGATCTTTACGAAAACCTATAATGCGTTGCACTGTATCACGAATGGCTGCGGCAGAGGTGGCGATAACTTTCCACTCACCATCTTTCATTTCGTATACAGTGGCACTAGCATTCTGTTCACGCATACCAGTACCGCGTTTTTTAGCTACCAATTGTTTTGGCAATCTTTCAACACGATACTGAGCCTCACCGATAGCAAAAGAAAAGTCAACCCGCGTCATACGTTCAGGTTCTGCAAAATCACTGCGGATAGCATCTGTTTTTCGCACTTCCCCACTAGGTTCGCCATATAAGGCATACACCATAGCATCGAGTATAGATGTTTTCCCTGCCCCCGTAGGACCAGAGATAAGAAACATGGAGTGATCTTGGAGCGCACTAAAGTCCAATGTAACCGAATCGCGATACGGACCAAAGGCTTCTATAGTTAAAGATATAGGCTTCATTTAGTCCTCCTTTAGAATTCGATCCCACACAGAGTTGATGTAATGTTGCTCACGCTCTGTTAATGGTTCTTTCCACACGGTTTCGGCAAATTGATTAAATAATTCACGCTCGTTTAATTCTTTAAAAACTGCATCCCCCATGTCAGCCATAGGCGCTGCCACACGGCCTACTAGGTCAATTGTCATACAGCGATGATAGACTTGGCGCAACTTAGCCATCCCATCCATAATAGGCATCGTATCGAGCAATCGAGCCTGCACATAATCGTCTTTATGCTTAGCCTGTAATTCCTTATTGTTTAGCAAATCGTCAAAATAGCCTTCCAATATTACAACGTCGCGCTTCGCTTCTACAGGAATGGTGCTAATCTCTACATTACCTTTTGTATCCATATCAATGATGGTAAAAGACTTCTTCTGCGTATATTCATCAAAGGAATATTTTAAAGGCGATCCGCTATAGCGGATATAGTCAGCCCCCATTCGTTGCGGGCCATGTAAATGTCCTAATGCTGTATAGTGAAAGTCTTTAAAAACTTGAGGATTAACCTGTTCACTACCACCTACAGACAAGGTACGCTCTGAGCCACCTACATCGCCGCCCATGACAAAGGCATGACTAATAGCAATGCTGCGCATCCCCTTTGGTACTTGTTTGTACAAGTGGTCGCTCCAAGCTTGATACATTTGATCATAATTATGTAGATTTAAAGTAGCCTCATTATTTCGGTCTATGTTTTGTTCTAATGTGTCAAAGTTTTCTATTTCACCAGACTTTGCATCGGCCATATCAACACTAGCAAACAAAGAGTCCTCAACAACATCTATAGATGCTTTTTTAGATTTAGACCGCTTAGATTTCGCTTTAGCCTTAAATTCTACATCTCCCACATTCTCTATATATTGAGCCATTTCCAAAGAAGGGGTAGCAGAACCTAACCCTAATGCATCACCAATGCGACGAGGCTCGCTAAAAGGCATAGGGCAAATGGCCACTTTGCCATCAGGGCCTTCAAATTCAAAGGGTTGTAATGCGTGATGAGGAGAGCCCCAAATATGGATTCCGGATTGACTCAACATAGAGCGGCCCACTTCAAGGCGTTCTGCCCCATCGTGATTACCACTTACCACGAAGAGTGGTACCTTATAATCCATAGCGAGACGTGTAATGATGGAGTCCCACAACTCAACGGCTTCAATAGGTGGCACTGCTCTATCAAAAATATCCCCTGCTAGCAATATGCCATCAATTTTTTCATCTTTCAAAATAGTAAAGAACTGCTTCTCCAACACATGAGCTTGGTCATCTGTTAAATACTGACCATAAAAAATACGTCCTAAATGCCAATCGGCAGTATGTAATAAACGCATTTTGTCCCCCCTTTCCAGTTCTCCTATTCCTTATACTTATACTATTTAGATGGTTATATCGTGCTCGTAATACGAGTAGTTATATAAACTATTATATAACTAAATCCTTAATCACTTAATTATTGATTCTCCACGATAGAACGAAGCATAGCAATTTCTTTTGCATATCCATCCAGTTCATTTGGCGTTTCCAAATAGAACGGCAAGTTCGTCAATTTAGGATGTGTCACAATACGAGCGATGGCATCGATATCGATGTGCCCTTCCCCAATTTTTTCGTGCCAATCTTTATGAGCGCCCATAGGATTTTTAGAGTCATTCAAGTGAATGGCTTTCAAACGATCAAGGCCAACAATGCGATCAAATTCATCGATAACACCATCAAGATTATTGACGATATCATAACCACCTTCGTGGATATGGCATGTATCAACACATACGCCCATGTATTCTTTTAATTTCACACCGTCGATGATGCGAGCAATTTCTTCAAAGCGAGAGCCGATTTCGGTACCCTTGCCAGCCATAACTTCTAAGAGAACGGTTGTCTTCATGCCAGGGAATAAGATTTCATTCAAGCACTCCACGATGTATTCGATGCCTTGGTCTACACCTTGCTTTACATGGCTGCCTGGGTGAAAGTTATACATTTGGCCTGGTAAATATTCCATACGCTCTAAGTCTTCTGCCATAGCTTGTTTTGCAAAGGCGCGCAAATCTTCTTTTGCTGCACATGGATTATACGTGTAAGGCGCATGAGCTAATAAGGTGCCAAAGTTATGTTCTTTCATATACGCACTCAAGCTATTCATATCTTCTACATCGAGGGCACGCATACTACCACCACGAGGATTCCGCGTGAAGTATTGGAATGTATTGCCCCCAATTTTAGTAGCTTCCTTCCCCATGTTTAAATAACCTTTGCTAATTGATAAGTGACTGCCGATGACAAACATAATACTCCTTTATATGATTCTAATAATCTTATTGATATATACTAATGAAATAGTAATTAATACTAAGTAATTACTAAATACAAAATACAAAATACTAATTACT
>URZS01000030.1 GCA_900552445.1 uncultured Veillonella sp.
GCCTGCATATACCTACAGTAAATTAAGTATATAAATCTATACAAGATATAGTGTATAAGCACTTGCATTGTACATTGACTTGTGATAATATATTACTGTTAATTTGAGACAGTCCGCTGCCTATAAGGTGTAGGTATTGAATGTCTGCAAACAGGAGGAAACAATGAACATTATTAACGTACTTGAACAAGAACAACTTCGTACAGACATCCCTACTTTCCGCGCTGGTGACACAGTTCGCGTACACGTAAAAGTAGTGGAAGGTTCTCGTGAACGTATCCAAGTATTCGAAGGTTTGGTAATTAAACGTCAAAACGGTGGCGTACGTGAAACTTTCACAGTTCGTCGTATTGCATCCGGTGTAGGTGTAGAACGTACATTCCCACTTCACAGCCCACGCTTAGCTAAAATCGAAGTTATGCGCCGTGGTGTTGTTCGTCGTGCTAAATTGTACTACTTACGTAACCTTACTGGTAAAGCTGCTCGTATTCGCGAAAAACGCTAATGTTCATAAAAGGCTGCCGTTGGCAGCCTTTTATTTTTGCTAAAATTTAGATATGAAAGGAAATACTATGGCAGATTCACCTATCGTACATTGGTTCCCTGGGCATATGGCGAAAGCCACACGTATGATTACGGAGTATATCAAAAAGGTAGACGTAGTTATCGAGTTACTAGATGCACGTATTCCTCGCTCTAGTGCGAACCCTGTAATCACTGAACTGGTTGGTCAGAAACCTCATATCGTTCTGTTAAATAAAGTAGATTTAGCAGATCCTAAGGCCACAAAAGAATGGACTGAATTCTTTACTAAACAATGTATCACCGTATTGGCTATCGATTCTAAGTCTGGCAAGGGTAATAAGAAATTAATAGCTACTGTAGAGCGTTTGAGCAAGCCTATCATTGACCGTTGGGTTGCAAAAGGTATTCGTAGTCGTTCTGTACGTACTATCATCTTAGGGATTCCTAACGTTGGTAAATCTACGTTGATTAACTCCTTAGCTGGCTCTGCAGCAACGCGTACAGCTAACAAAGCTGGTCATACCCGTGGTCAACAATGGGTTAAAATCGGTAAAAACCTTGAATTGCTCGACACACCAGGTGTATTATGGCCTAAATTAGAGGACCAACGCGCGGCGGCTCGCCTTGCTATGACGGGTGCTGTTTCTGATGATGTGTACGACTTAGAGCATGTAATTAAACAGCTATTAAATCATTTATTGACGAATACACCAAATATTTTGGTAGAACGTTATAAATTAAAAGAAGAAGAGATGACAGATGTAGATACTATTCTTGAAAGCATCGGTCGTCGTCGCGGTTGTCTCGTTAGCGGTGGCGTAGTAGATTTCGATAAAGCACGTCGCATTATCTTGCAGGACTACCGCAATACTAAACTTGGTACAATTACACTCGACAAAGTAGATGAAGAACCATACTATCCTGAAGATGGTGAGGAAAAACAAAATGGATAAGGCTGTTTTTTCTAAGTTAAAGGTTGCAGATATTAAGGCTCTTTTTGAAACTGAACAAGCTTTAGAGATTTTGCCGTTAGCTCAAGAGGATACTCGTAGTTCCGTTCAAAAATTAGCTGCTACATATATTAAGCGCCAAGAAAAAGAGTTAAAAGAACAGCAACGCCTCATGAGCATGTATGACTATGAAGGCATGTTCTACGATCAAGGTATGTATCATGTAGCTGGTGTCGATGAGGTAGGTCGTGGCCCTATAGCAGGCCCTGTAACGGTAGCTGCCGTTATATTGCCGCCTATGACATTGATTCCAGGTTTGAATGACTCTAAAAAGCTAACCGAAGAAAAGCGTGAAGCCCTCTACGATATCATCATGAAAGAAGCCGTAGCGGTGAGTTGTATTTCCTACGGTCCTGAAAAGATTGATGAACTCAACATCTACGAAGCTACGCGTCAAGCTATGTATGAGGCGATTCGTACACTTAGCGTACCAGCGGAAGCAGTCGTTGCGGATGCTATGAAACTGCCTGATTTAACGATTCCTGTGGAGTCGATTGTAAAAGGTGACAGCAAAAGTGCTAATATTGCGGCTGCATCCATCATTGCTAAGGTTACCCGAGATCGTTATATGAAACAGCTCGATGAGGAATACCCTGGTTATGGTTTTGGTATCCACAAGGGATACTATACTGAGCTCCATAAAGAAGCGGTAGAACAACAAGGGGTAACACCACTTCATCGTAAGAGCTTTGAACCTATTAAATCTATCGTTCGTTGGGTTAAACCACAGTGATTATGATTTAATTATTTAATCATTATAAACTGCATATAGTTCATAACCGTAAAGAGGTTCCTATTGGTCACCTATGTGACTATTAGGAACCTCTTTTGTATTTACTTTTACATCATTCATAATCTACGCTACAAGTAAGTATTACCTGTTGAAAGTTTAGAGATACTTTGAATAGTACAATTCAGAAGGTTATTGTAGCTAATACACCTAAATAGGAGGTATATATGAAGACCATTAGTACAGGTAAAGCATTCAATGAACTCGATTCCAAGGAACTTGGAAAATGGGGTGAACGGGTGGCCATTAAATATATTGAAAAAATAGGCCTTACCGTAGTAGATACAAATTATCGAACGAGGTTGGGGGAAATCGATATCATTGCAAAACGTGATTTAGTGTATCACTTTATTGAAATTAAAGCCCGTCGTGGCATGCAGCATGGATTGGCCCGTGAGGCAGTTACTAAAAAGAAACAAAAGCATATTAAACGGGCGGCTATGTTATTTTTATATGATCTACATCAAAAGAAACGACACTGGAAGGAAATATCCTTTGATGTTATCGAGGTGTATCTTCACGAAGACTTTCAAAGTTCTATTCATTATTTGCCGCAGTGCTTTTAGTGAGGTTTCTTATGTATGCAAAACTATATGGAGCCACCTTACATGGCATAGATGGATGCATTATTACGGTTGAGGTCGATATATCGCAAGGTTTACCCGTATTTGATATCGTTGGACTGCCTAATCAGTCCGTAAAGGAAGCTCGTGAACGTGTGAGGGCTGCTATTAAAAATAGTGGCTACGAATTTCCTATGAGACGTATCGTAGTCAATCTAGCACCTGCTACAATTCGTAAAAGTAGTGCAGGACTCGATTTAGCCATTGCTTTAGGGGTTCTCCTTGCATCGGGACAGATAAAGGGGCGTAAAGCTAATATTTCGGCTTTATTGAATAGATGTCTATTTATGGGCGAGTTAGCCTTAGATGGTTCACTGCTGCCGACTTTTGGCACCTTGGCGATGTCGTTGGCAGGGTTAGAAGTTAATTACTCCACTATATATACAAGCGTAGAAAATGGACATACTCTAAAAGCTATTCCAAATCTTACTATATATGGCGAGTCTTCTCTACAAGATATTATTACAGTGTTAGAAGATCAAGTTAAATCTAAATCTAAATCTATTTCAACTTCCAAAAACGTAAAAATAGGGAAACATCAAGATGAGATATTAACAGATACGATGGATAATATAAACCCTAGTACTACGTATGATGTAGATTTTGGAGATGTACAAGGTCAAGAGCTTGGTAAAAGGGCCATGCTCATTAGCGCTGCAGGTCATCATCATTGTATTATGATAGGTCCGCCCGGTGGTGGTAAAACGATGATGGCCGAACGATTACCCACCATATTGCCACCAATGACTTGGAATGAAATGGTTGAGGTAAGTCGCATCCAAGATGTGATCGGTTTACTCGGTGATAAGGGACTCGTTAAAACTAGGCCTTTTAGGCATCCACATCATACGGCGACTTTGGCGAGTATGGTGGGTGGAGGTATACAAGGACGCCCTGGGGAAGTGACACTTGCTCATGGAGGTGTTTTATTTATGGATGAAGCACCTGAGTTTCAGCGCCAAGTTATTGATGCCCTAAGACAGCCATTAGAGTCTCGTACAATTACTATCAACAGGTCTCAAGGCAATTATATATATCCGGCTAATTTTATTTGTATATTGGCTGCAAATCCATGTCCCTGTGGTTACTATCATGATCCTCATAGAGAATGCATATGTTCTGAAACGATGGTCAAAAACTATCAGCAACGACTATCGGGGCCTATTATGGACCGCATTGACTTACATATTCCCGTTGAAAGACCTACACTAGAACAATTATTAGATCATTCGATGTCTACTATGACAAGTGAAAGCATGAGACAACAAGTGATTATGGCAACTGCTTTGCAACAGAAACGTTATGAAAACTTAGAGTTTAACTCTAATGGAGCCGTACCTCATAAGGCCATAGGTGAACTCTGTAATATTACCGATAAGGCTTGGAGTGTATTAGGCAATATATTTGACCACTTTCATTTAAGTGGACGTGCCTTTGATCGCATATTAAAGGTAGCCCGTACTATCGCTGACCTAGAGGGAAACCCACAAGTGGAGCCTCATCACATTTCTGAGGCTATGTTGTTTAGAACAGGTAAATAGGTAAATAGGTGAAAAGATGACTAGATACGATGATAATATTTATATTGCAGGCTTGCAAAGTTTATATAATGTTGGAGCTACACATGTACGGCGTTTCATTGAGGATTTTGGTTCGCCCTATGATGCTTGGCAAGCAGTTAAGAAGGTGGAAAATTTAAAGCCTTATACACATATTTCTACTGCTGATAAACGTGCTATTGCATCATCGGCAAAGGATGAAACGTTAGATTATATCATTCATAAAATAGACGAATATAAGATGGATTTTACTACCTTTTTAGATAAAGACTTTCCATCTATTTTGAACCATATCTATAATCCACCGGCTATATTGTTTATGCGAGGTAATAGAGCCCTTTTAGATAAACGGTTAAATCGGATTGCTCTTGTAGGGGCACGGCGCTGTTCCTTGTATGGCCGTAATGTGGCGAGAATGCTGGGTAAAGAGCTCGGTAAATACAGCACTATTATCGTCAGTGGCGGCGCACGAGGTATCGATGCACATGGTCATGAAGGACTGTTAGCGAGTCAGGGATACGGTATTATAGTCATGGGGTGCGGTTTAGATATAGCATATCCTCGGGAGAATACAAAATTATTTGACCGAATCTTAGAAAATAATGGCTTACTTTTATCTGAATACCCACCTGGTACACCACCATCTGCTAAACATTTTCCTGCTCGAAATCGTATCATTAGTGGTCTTAGTAGAGGTGTAATTGTAGTAGAGGCAAAAGCAAGTAGCGGTTCTCTCATTACAGCCGATATGGCCATTAGTGAAGGGCGAGATGTATTTGTAGTGCCTTGTAATTTATTAGATCATACGGCGGATGGCAATAAATTCCTCATGAGAAATGGAGCATTTGTATTAACTGGTTATGAGGACGTCGTTAAGGAATATCATTTAACCTTGCGAGATATGTTTAGTGCTAAAGAAAAGCTTTCACCACCAAAGAAAAGAGATACTATAAGTGTAAAAGATAGTAATCAAATGGGGAATAATGGTCTGGGTGTTGATACACAAGGGCTCTCTATGTTAAGCTTTAATGTGGATAGGAGTCTAATCTTGAGCGAAATACCTCATGATCGTTGTATCACCGTTAGTGATATTTTGAAAGCGACCTCTATTCCATTACAACAACTGCAGCCCTTATTACTAGAGTTAGAAATGGAAGGGGCTATAGAGAATCATCCGCCGAGAGGCTATATTAATATGACTAGGAGTGATATACTTGTCCATTAAACGATCAATCGTTATTGGCGAGCCAAAAGCAGCTAGTACTAGTAAAGATAGTAAAAAGAAAAGTACTAAGAAAGAGAGTACTACAATAAAGCGTAAGGTTACTAAAGAAGCCCTTACTCCAATGGGAATTGTACGGGATAAATCTGTACTACAAACCTCCGTGCCACCAGAGCAACGGGAGCCACGCGTTTATAATCCTGATGGCAAAGTATTGGTTATCGTAGAGTCTCCTGCTAAATCTAAAACAATTGAAAAATTCTTAGGTCCTAACTACGTTGTAAAGGCGAGTATGGGCCACTTACGAGATTTGCCAAAGTCTCAAATGGGCATCGATATCGAACATGATTTCACGCCTCGTTATAGCAATTTGGTAACTCGGAAAAAGGTTATTGATGAACTCGTTTCCTATGCCGATGAAAGCAGTGCCGTATTGCTCGCAACTGACCCTGACCGCGAAGGGGAAGCTATTTCTTGGCATTTAGCGTACATTTTAAATGTAGATCCTACATCTACATGTCGTATTACGTTCAATGAGATTACTAAAAATGCGGTAGCAGAGGCCTTAGAATCTCCACGTACTATCGATATGAACATGGTTGATGCTCAACAAGCACGCCGTGTATTAGACCGTATCGTAGGTTATAAGTTGAGTCCTTTATTATGGAAAAAGGTTTGTAAAGGCCTTAGTGCAGGTCGTGTGCAATCCGTTGCAGTTCGACTTATCTGTGAACGAGAGCGAGAAATTCAAGCTTTTGTACCACAAGAATATTGGACTATTGAAGGCAATTTTGAAACGCCTAAAAAAGAGGCTTTCACCGCGGAATTGACTCATATTAGAGGCGAGAAAAGCGATATTACTACTGAAAGTGAAGCCCAAGCCGTAGTAGATGCTATTGGTGGAGCCGATGCAGTAGTGACAAATATTGAAAAGCGCAAGCGTTCTCGTAAAGCGGCACCTCCCTTTACAACGTCTACGTTGCAACAAGATGGTGTGCGTAAATTGAACTTTGGTGCGAAGCGTACCATGATGATTGCGCAACATCTTTACGAAGGTCTTGAAATTGGTTCTTATGGCCACGTAGGCTTGATTACGTACATGCGTACAGACTCAACGCGTATTTCTAAAGAGATGCAAGAAACGGCTAAGGACTTTATCCTTCGCAATTATGGGGAAGACTATTATCCGTCTAAACCAAATGTGTACGGATCTAAAGGTTCTGCTCAAGATGCGCATGAAGCGATTCGTCCCACATCTCTTGAGCTCACACCTAAAATGGTTGAGCCCTTCTTGAGTCGTGATGAACTTAAGCTGTATACGTTAATTTGGAATCGTTTTATGGCGAGCCAAATGGCACCACAACAAAATGAATCTACAACCATTGAGTTGACTGTTCAAAATGATTATACCTTTAAAGCCACAGGCTCTCGTGTTATCTTCCCTGGCTTTAGCGCCGTTTATGAAGATACGAAAAAAGAGGATGCTCCTCAATTGCCTGCGCTTAAAAAGAATGATGCAGCCCATACGGTAGAGGTATTGCCTGAACAACATTTTACACAACCACCTCCACGTTACTCCGAGGCGAGTCTCATCAAGACATTAGAAGAACTTGGCATTGGTCGCCCTAGTACGTATGCACCAATTCTAGATACAATCGTAAGCCGTAACTATGTGGAAAATACGAATAAACAATTCGTGCCTACTGAGCTAGGCTTTGTAGTGGTAGACTTCTTGATAGCGTACTTTGAAAAAATCATCAATACTGGCTTTACGCGAGATCTTGAAGAAGAGCTTGATGCTATTGCATCTGGCAAGGATACGTATGTAAAAGTATTATCTGACTTCTACGAGGTAT
Source organism: uncultured Veillonella sp. (assembly GCA_900552445.1). Lineage (GTDB taxonomy): Bacteria > Bacillota > Negativicutes > Veillonellales > Veillonellaceae > Veillonella. Next base: position 7,586 of record URZS01000030.1, read on the forward strand.
TTGCTCAAGAGCTAGAAGATGCGAGCGATGTAGATCGCATTGAAATTGCATCTATGGAAAGCGATGAAACCTGTGAACTTTGCAATAGCCCAATGGTATATAAATTTGGTCGCTATGGTAAGTTCCTAGCATGTTCTAACTTCCCAGAATGTAAAAATACTAAACCTATTACAGTAGGGACAGGTGTAACTTGCCCTAAATGTAAAGACGGGGAAATCGTAGAGCGTAAGTCTCGTCGTGGTCGTCTATTCTACGGCTGCAATCGATACCCACAATGTGACTTTACATTATGGGATAAACCAACCCAGGATTTCTGTGAAACATGTGGTTCTATTATGGTTGAAAAGACATATAAAAATGGGACAACTAAAAAGTTCTGTTCCAATGAAACATGTCCAACTAGACCACCAAAGAAAACAAGAAAGAAAAAAAGCGAAGCTAGTGAAGAAACTGTAAAAGAATCTAAAGAGTCTAAAGAGTCTAAAGAATCTAAAGGGTCTAAAGGGTCTAAAGAATCTAAAGGGTCTAAAGGGTCTAAAAAGTCTAGCAAAGCTAAAAAAGAGGAAACAACAGTTGAATAATAAAAATGTTATTGTTATTGGTGCGGGCCTAGCCGGTTCTGAGGCGGCTTGGCAACTCGCCAATCGAGGCATTCATGTAGACTTATATGAAATGCGCCCTGTAAAGAGTTCTCCTGCGCACCAAACAGATCAATTTGCAGAGCTCGTATGTAGTAACTCCTTGCGGGCTGGCAATATTGAAAACGCAGTAGGTCTTTTAAAAGAAGAAATGCGTCGTTTAGGTTCCCTTATTATGGAATGTGCTGATGCAACTGCTGTACCTGCCGGTGGTGCCTTGGCCGTTGATCGTCATTTGTTTAGTGAAATGGTGACGAAGAAGGTAAAGGGACAT
>URZS01000031.1 GCA_900552445.1 uncultured Veillonella sp.
GAGATCCACTCGTGACTGGAGTTCAGACGTGTGCTCTTCCGATCTTCAGCTAAACGTTTTAGCGCATCAACTGTACGTACACCAGGAGTGATTTCAGAAAGTTTTACACGAATAAAGTGACCTTCTTTAACTGCTGTAATATTTTGAAGCTGAGGATTTATAAAATAATTGTTTTGGATGTTAGATTTATTCGTTTTGATAAGGTCATTGTTATTTTGATATATGAAAAACTTCTTATAATGGCTATAATAGAAGTATATGTATAGATGTAAGCTTAGGAGGTGTTAGCTTGTTACAAGATTTATTATCCGAGGATAATGTATCGTTTCACTATCCCGCTGAAACGTGGGAAGAGGTAATTCGTCACGGTGGCCAACTCATGGTTGATGCTGGTTTTACTGATCCATCTTATACAGAGGCTATGGTTGAGGTGGTACGCGAAATGGGTCCATATATTGTATTGGCCCCAGGTCTTGCGATGCCACATGCTCGTCCTGAACATGGCGCAAAACGAGTGGGTACAGCCTTAGTTACGTTGGAAAAACCATTGAACTTTGGTAGCCCAGATAATGACCCTGTATCTGTAGCATTATTCTTATGTGCTCCTAATAAGGATGAGCATATTCAATTGTTGACAGATATCGCTACTTTGTTTGAGGATGAAGAATTTTTAGATGCAGCCGTTGAGTTTGAAAGTATAGATGATGTACAAGCATTCTTGGCAGAGCATTTAGATGAACAATAATAGATATAGAAGGAGGCAATTATGATTTCTGTATTAACTGTATGCGGTAATGGCATTGGTTCTAGCTTGATGCTAAAAATGAAAATCGAAGAGATTTGTGCTGAAAACGGCATTGATGCACAAGTTGAGTCAATCGATTTTAATGCGGCACAAGGTCGTAAGGCTGATCTTATCGTAACTGTAAAAGAATTAGCAGAACAATTCGAAGGTAAAAATATCGCTATTGTTCGCAGCTATATTAATAAAAAGAAAATCACAGAAGATGTTCTTGAAGCATTAAAACAAGCTGCGCAATAATTTTTAACAACTATATATAGGAGGTAGTGCCATGGAAATGGTATTAGAGTTCTTACGTGACGTGCTGTCTCAACCAGCACTTTTAATTGGTATTATGTCATGTGTAGGCTTAGTTGCTTTGAAACGTCCGTTTCATAAGGTAATGACAGGTACATTGAAACCGATTCTTGGCTACTTAATGCTCGCAGCAGGCGCTGGCGTTATCGTTAGCAATCTTGATCCACTAGGCAAGATGATTGAACATGGCTTCCATATTACTGGCGTTGTACCAAACAATGAAGCTATCGTGGCTGTTGCACAAAAGGTTCTTGGCGTTGAAACGATGTCTATTCTCGTAGTAGGCTTATTGATGAACTTATGTATTGCTCGTTTCACCAAGTTCAAATATGTGTTCTTAACAGGTCATCACAGCTTATTTATGGCATGTCTCATGTCTGCCGTACTCGGTACAGCAGGTTTGTCCGGTATGGAGCTCATCCTTGTGGGTGGTTTCTTGATGGGCGCATGGTCTGCAATTTCTCCAGCTATTGGTCAAAGCTACACATCTAAAGTTACTGATGGTGATGAAATTGCTATTGGTCACTTTGGTAGTTTAGGTTATTATCTATCTGCTTGGGTTGCTCAATATGTAGGTAAAGCTGAAGATAGCACAGAAGATATTGAAATCCCTGAAAAATGGGGCTTCTTGCGTGACTCCACATTATCTACTGCGTTGACTATGATCGTATTCTATTTGATTGCAGCTATTGCAGCAGGCTCTGAATTTGTATCTACTTTATCTGGTGATATGAGTCCTTACTTATATGCTGTTATGAGCGCTATGAACTTTGCTGTAGGCGTAACAATCGTATACTCTGGTGTACGTATGATCTTAGGCGATTTGATTCCTGCCTTCCAAGGTATTGCTACAAAAATTATTCCTAATGCCATCCCAGCTGTAGACTGTGCTGTATTCTTCACATATGCTCCAACAGCTGTAGTATTAGGCTTCCTTAGCTCCTTCATCGGCGGTATCATCGGTATGCTTATCCTTGGTGCTGTTGGCGGCGTATTGATTATTCCTGGTCTTGTACCACACTTCTTCTGTGGTGCTACAGCAGGTATCTATGGTAATGCTACAGGTGGTCGTCGTGGTGCTGCAGTAGGTGCGTTCCTTAATGGTTTAGCTATTACATTCTTGCCAGCGATGGCCCTTCCAGTTCTTGGTCAATTAGGCTTCCAAAATACAACATTTGGTGATGCGGACTTTGCCGTAATGGGCCTTGTATTAGGTAATGCTTATGAATGGGTAGGTATGGCTGGTATTTATGGTATCGTAGCCATTGCCGCATTAGTACTTATCATTCCTAACTTTATTAAAACAAAAGGTAAAGTAATTAACTACGTAGAAGAGGATTAATGAAAGCAACTGAACAACATAGTAATGTTGTAGTTAGATATGTATTTCTGGCCATTGGTGCAATCAGTTTTGCCCTCGGTACAGCAGGCATCGTACTACCACTGTTACCAACAGTTCCGTTATATATGCTAACATTATTTTGTTTAGCCCGAGGATCTGAGATCTGAACGATTCTATAAGATGTTTTTGGAGTCTAGTTTATATCAAAAGACTGTTGGTGCTTATGAACGCGATAAAGCGTTGACATTGCGGACAAAGTTGTCCATTCTTGCTTCTGTTACTACCATAATGGCTATCGGCGCCTATTTTAGCCAAGATATGCCAGTTGCGCTTATCGTGATGGGCCTCGTATGGATTGGTCACGTAATAGCATTAGCCTTTATTGTAAAAACAAAAAAATAAAGAATTATCTCTGATACTTCTGAATATAGCCTTGTAAGTTAGACTGTATGGGTTTAACTTGCAAGGCTTATTTTATTGCAGAATTAATAATACATAGGTGGACTATGTAGTGAATAGAGTCTAATAAATAGATCCTAATAAACAGTGCCTTATATATTACTGAAAATAGATTGTGTGGACTACCAATAGCTAAACTTATATTTTTAAATAAAAAATGAATTATTACTATTTTTAGTTTGACAATGAATATCAATAAGTATACTATAATAATTATGTATTTAGTAATTTTTATAGTATTTGTGTATATGGTGATAGTATGAATCCACATAATCATGCAGTTTCACATGCAGGAATTTCTATGTCGAGACATACAGTGTTTGACGGTATTGATTTGATGTTCCTTGATGTGAAGCAAGAAACGATTCAATTTTATGCTAAATCACATACAAAGACGTTTGCCATAAATCATTGTGAAGAGGGGCGTATTGAGTGCAAGTTTACATCTGGTGATTATTTATATATGGGACCAGGTGATATGTCCTTAGGGTGGCATATTCATGCTGATTATCAACATGAGAACTACTTCCCTACAAAACTTTTTAAGGGGATTGTATTACTCGTAGATGTTGAAAAGGCTCAACCCGTATTAGATGCACTTGTTACTGAAGCGCGCATCGATTTGACTCAATTAGCAAATCGATTCTGTGAGCATTCTGACTTTGGTATGATGATGGAAGAGACGGAATCTGTTCGTCAGATTTTTTCTAGTTTATATACGGTGCCTGATCAAATTAAGGGACACTATTTTAAATTAAAAGTTATTGAAATCTTCTTGCTGTTATCTGTTATTTCTACAACTAATCATGAAAAGAGAAGTTCTTATCGTAAACAACAAGTAGATATTGTAAAAGCTGTTAATGAACATATATCTACACAGTTTATGAAACGGCTCACTATAGACTCCTTGTCTGAGGAATTTGATATTCCTACATCAACATTAAAGCGTTGTTTTAAAGGGGTATATGGTACGACAATCCATCAATATTTAAAGGAATGTCGTATTAATGCAGCTAAGCGCTTGCTTCAAGAGTCAGATCAATCTATTTTAGAAATTGCTAATGCCGTAGGCTATGAGAATGGCAGTAAATTTACTAGTGCATTCAAAGAGGCCACAGGTGTAACTCCTAGTGCTTATCGTAAAGTATAAATATCTTAAGTTAAGCCAAACTAAACCAAGGCATGCATTATAGTGCTTAGTAATATATATCATATAAGTATGTAAGGCTTAGAACTAGTAGGTTATAAAAACTTAATATTGTCCGAAATGTATATTTTTGGTCTTTTCGGAGTAGATATGCAAGATACACTTTGCTAACATTAAAATGTAAATGATATTCAATGTCATTATATGTTGGTAAAGTGTATCTTTTTTCTTTTTGTGTGGGAGATACAAAACTTATGGTTAGTTAGAATTTGAGGAGGGCACAATGAATAGGTGGGGACATACAAAGCGCAACATCATTCTGTCTAGTGCAGTTGCCTTATGGCTTAGCGCACCTCTCGTAGTTTGGGCGGATAATGCGACTGTCACGACAGATGTGGTTCATGTTAAAGGAACATGGGCTGAAGAAGCAGCAAAATTAGACTCACAGCAAGTGCAAATCATTACCAAGAAAGAGATTGAAAAGAAACAGGCGAAGTCCGTCGAAGACATTATATTTACTCAAACAGGTGTATCTAGAACTGTTGATGCTATGGGCCGTGTTGGTGTATCCATCCGCGGTGCCGAAGCGCGTCACACACTGATTCTTGTAGATGGTCAACCTGTACTCGGCGATTTTGATAAATACTCTGGTGCAGCAGACGAAGTACAACGGCTAGGTACAGAAAACGTTGAACGTATAGAGGTTATTCAAGGCGCTGCCAGTGCTAAATACGGCTCTGATGCTATAGGTGGTGTTGTTAATGTCATCACTAAAAAGGCACAAAAGAAACCAACCTTGCAATTAAATGCAGAAGGTATGCGTCGTAAGAGCGATGGTGACGCGTTCCCATTCCAAAACTTCTTCATTCGTGCCGACTCCGGTCAAATGGGGAAATTGAAGGTAGGCTTATCTGGTAGTAAACGAGATATAATGCCTGTATTGGCGTCCGTTAGCCGGCGTGCATCTGGTATGGCTTATGACTATGCGAAACATAATTTTAAGCCCAATGTACTTCGTCACTACGGTGATGCGGCTGATATCGGTCTTGTAGCAACTTACGAGGCAAATGACAAAAATAAATTTGAAATGCGTCTCAACCGTTATACAGAAGATCTTGTACGTGATGTAAAACACTCTGACTCCGACTTAGAGCCTCAACAACATTTTAAACGTACCGCGAATCGTAATACGGCAAACTTACAATGGTCCTCTCGAGCTGGTAAAAGCGACTGGACTGTTGAAACTAATTACTCCCGCATCAAAGAAAATGACATAGCACTCATCAGTTATACTGGTCGTTCTGCGTATGAAGGCTCCAATGAGTTGCGCTATATCGATAATATCGATCACCGTCAATTAGACATTCGAGCTAATGCGAATACACAGCTTAACAAAAATCATCTGCTTAGCTACGGCGTAAGCTATGCTCGTGAAGAAGGATCTGGTAGCCGCTTGAAGAGCTCTCCTAATACAAGCACTATGTACATCGATCCATGGGATTACGATAAGAGCTTGCTAGTGGATAAACTTGACCGTCTTGTACGTCGTAAAGGTGATAATAGCATTAAAGTGTACTCTCACATCCACGACTACAAATTCATTAATTCCGGTGGAGGTATGCCACAATGGGATATGGATTATGAATACTATGGTGCCGAAACAGATGCTCAAAAACCAGGTATCACATACGATGACTATATAAATTATGGTTTATCTGAAAGTCGATTAAGTGATTGGTCTAGTACATCCCCTAATAATCAACCTGTAACGGATGAGTTTAAAGCTCGTTATAAAGCCTTAGAAGATCGTTTAAAAGCAGAAAACCCTGTATTATCTGCCACACGTGCCAATATCGTAGGTGACTACTTTAAATATGGCGAGTCCAATGACCCAGAAATGCGTAAAAAGGCGCCTAAATTAAATGGCAAAGCCTTCTTAGAAGAGTACCGTAATCGGGATCAACGATTGACCACTGGTAGCGGTTCGATCCGCAAGTTAAACGCTTATATTTCTGACACTTGGCAAGTGAATAAGAATTTAACATTGTCTCCAATTGTACGTTTTGACAATAGTAGCTTATTTGGTTCTAACCTATCTGCTTCCTTAGGTATGACCTATAACGTAAATGGCAATACACACCGTAGATTTAAAGCCAATGTAGGGACTGGTTATACTGAGCCAGGTATGGGCGAATTGTGGTATAACTGGGAAATGTACGCTTCTAACCCTGTAGGGATTGGTGTAGCGAAACTCGGTTGGTACTGGGCTGGTAATCCTAATTTAAAACCTGAAAAATCTGTCAACTTTGATATGAGCTTGGAAGGGGAAAATAAAAATACCTATGCCCGCGTAGGCGTATTCCACAACCGCATCAAGAACTATATGTCCGTGTACTTCACAGGGGACTTCATGGACTTTGCGCCATACCTTAAAGGCGATGCGAAGTACCAACGGGCACCAGATATGATTTACAGCTTTAAAAATATTGGTAAAGCGGAAATCACCGGTGTTCAAGCGGAAGTACAGCAAAAGTTCGGCAAATATTGGTCTGGTAAGTTAGGTTATACATACTTACATGCCATCAACAAGAGCGATCCTTCAATGCCTCGTCAATTGCTTGATAAACCAATGCACAAGGTTGATATCGGCATTACTTATGACAATCCTAAATCCGGTTGGAATGGTTCCATTTGGGGTGATTACTATATCAATATGCTTGATAGTAATACTCTTAATAATGGTGGTAACTATTGGCCAGATATCTTGTCCGGTGATGCAGGTGTTTATAATAAGCAAACTTATGAAAAGAAAACATTTGGCATTTGGAACGTAATGGTTCAAAAACGATTCAATAAAAATGCCATGATGTACTTTGGTATCAACAATATCTTTAACCATCGCGATGATGACCGTGCAACACAAGAGCGAGTATACCGCATGGGCGTTAACCTTAAATTTGGTGGTGGAGATGGAACAAAAACGACGGCTATCGGCAAGACCAAAGATGGTGCAAAGGCTGGTGTAGTAGGTGCAAATGGGGAAGTTGGTAGTGCTGAATCTAGCGTACAAAACGTAGCTGATGTAGTTCGCTTAACTGATTTTATTCGTTCTGATTTTGATACCACTAAAGAGCGTGGTGTTACATTAGTTGGCGACTACAGAGCGCGCTGGATGGCACATGATGGATCTAACAGACCTCAATCTCCATTTAGAGCTAACTCCGCTATCGGTTCTGCAAAAGCGAATATGTACGATGCTAATCGTCATAGCTTTGAACAACGATTGCGCCTTGGCTTTGATGCACGCCTTAATGAGTTTACAAATCTTAAGGTTATCGGCAGTGCGACTGGCATGAGTGGTGTCGATACAAGCTGGACTCAATCTGATTCTAAAGGCTTTAACCATCAACGACTCGATACAGTGGATCTCACAAGACGGGTTAAAAAATGGGACGTATCAGTGGGCCGCTTAACAGAGCCAATGGGGGCTAGTGGTTACTGGTTTGGTCAATCTTATGATGGTGCTCGTGCCGTTTGGAATGGTCACGACTCTCAAGTTCGTATCGGTGTTGGTACTTTCAAACATAGTACAGGCATCACTGATTCTGCCTATACTCATGCAGTACATGAAGTTATCTACAGACCACCAACAGCGGCTGAATTGATTGGTATTAATCGTGATGAGTTCCCATACGATATTAGTAGTGCTACAAAAACAGGTTCTGATGGTGAGAAAAAATCTAATGAAGATGCAGCTGCACCAGATAGTCCTAATGGTATTTATGATTCTACTTATAAAGGCAAGACAGATAGCCTTTACTTCTATCAACAGCTAAAAGGTTTGCAAGATGAATATGAAGCGTATAAAGCTACATTGAATCTAAGTTGGAGCAATCCGAATCGGGATCAAGAAATTGAAAAGGCTAATGCTAAGCTTGCAGAAACACAACAAAAGCAAGCTCAAGTGATGAGTCGATTACAAGATATTCTTACAAAGGCATACCCTACAGATATGGCGGAGAAAAAATTCTCTCTCGATATTCCATCTGGTGGTTATGCAATGTATGAAATCACTAATAAGAATACAGGGGAAAAACTATATAAGACTAGCGACATTATGTATAATGTGAACTCTTCTTTATACCCTGAATCCTTAAAAGAAAAGGCTAAAGGTCTTATCGTATCTACTGATAATAAAGATGCTTTGTTGAATCCAAAAGATTATGTTGATAAACATAGTGCTGATATTAATCAATCCATTGCAGAAATTGCTAAATATAATGCTACAGATAACTGGAGCAACTATAACAATAGTGAGCTTGATGTGGTTTGGGTTAAACAGCCAGATGGTACGTTCAAACAATCTTATGATTATTATGGACAACCAGCTAGTGATTATGAGTTCACTGGTTATTTAGGTGCTAAAACGTATAAATAC
>URZS01000032.1 GCA_900552445.1 uncultured Veillonella sp.
AAGGCAAAATGGTTAAACGTAACGTGGCGATTAAAAATCTTGACTACGGAAAAATTGAACCAGCTGCTGGTGCTACAGTTCGCCAAATCATTACTATTAAAAAAGGCATTACAAAAGAAAATGCTAAAGAAGTAGTAAAAGCAATTAAAAACATGAAAATTAAGGTACAAGCATCTATCCAAGAGGATCAAGTGCGCGTATCTGGTAAGGATAAAGACGATTTGCAAGCAGTAATCCAAATGTTAAAACAATTGGATATTCCTGTAGAATTGCAATTCGTTAACTTCCGTTCCTAATAACATATGTCCATAAGATAGGGTTAGTTTGATTCCTTGGAGTCGCTAACCCTATCGGTGTAGGAGGCCTTATGAGAGTAGAGGACATGAAGGGTGGCTATACCACAGGTTCATGTGCTACGGCAGGTATGAAAGCTGGTTTATTGGCACTCTTAGATAAGAACATCGTGGACCAAGTGGTCATTGAAAATCCTCAAGGTCAGTATATTGAGGTGCCTATTAAAGCCGTAGAGGTTATATCCGATACTGAGGCTAAGGTGACCGTTATGAAAGACGGTGGCGACGATCCTGATGTAACCCATGGCAATGATGTGGAAACGACGGTGACTCTTGATGATACTGGTGAACTACGATTCCGAGCAGGCTTTGGCGTTGGGACGGTAACTAAACCGGGCCTTGCGATGCCGCCTGGAGAACCAGCTATCAATCCAGGGCCTCGTACGATGATGAACATCGTCTTTGAAGAGCATTGTGTACATGGTGAAGGTGTAACCGTAACAGTTAGCGTACCAAATGGTATGATCTTAGCTAAGAAAACCTTAAATCATACCCTCGGTATCGAAGGTGGTATTTCCATTATCGGTACTACAGGTATCGTTAAGCCTATGAGTGAAGAAGGGTTCAAAAACTCTTTAGTGCCTCAGCTAAGAGTTATGAAAGCTAATGGTTGTGAAACAGCTGTTCTCGTACCGGGCCGTATTGGTCAGGATCTAGCAGAGCAAGTACTGGGTATTCATAAGAATCAAATGGCAGAAACGAGTAATTTTATTGGCTTTATGCTAGAAAAGGCAGTTGAAATTGGCTTCAAGCGTATCTTGATTATCGGTCATATCGGTAAGTTAATAAAACTCGCTAATGGCAGTTTCCACACGCACAATCGCATGAGTGATGGCCGCATGGAAAGTATTGTGGCTTATGCCGCTTTAGAAGGGGCATCCCAAGCGGTGTGTGAAGAGTTGTTTAATTGCCAAACTACAGAGTCTACGTTCCCTATTTTGGAGCGCGAAGGACTGACTGGCGTTTACCAACGAGTAGTAGACCGCGCATCTCTTCGCAGTGAGCGATATATTGCTAACGAAGCAGAGGTGGGCATCATCATTACTACCTTAAAAGGTGAGATTTTGGCTATGGATAAACGTGCAAAAGAGATAGGAGAGCTTGAACAATGGCACATACCTTGTATATCGTAGGCATTGGTCCAGGTAATCCTGATTATGTGGTACCTAGAGGCCTTAATTTAATTAAACATGCTACAGTATTGGTAGGTAGCGAACGGGCCCTAGAGGACTTTCAAGAACCTGGCCAAATTACATATCCTGTAACAGGTAAGCTCAGCTTATTGGCTGAGCAAATTGAGCGTGAGCTCAACGACCATGATGTGGTAGTTATGGTAAGCGGTGATACAGGCTATTATAGCTTGTTGCCGTATTTGAAGAAGAAATTTACTGCTAATCCTATTGAGGTTGTGCCTGGCATTAGTTCTATGACCTTTGCCTTCGCTCGACTCAATGAGGTATGGCATGATGCGGATTTAATGAGCTTTCACGGTCGCCAACCGGCACCGGAAAAACTCGTTTATGAAGCAGGTAAAAAGATGGGGTTCTTAACGGATCCTGAATATAATCCAGCGCATATTGCGCGTATTTTAATAGATGCAGGCTGGCCAAAAGAAACGAGAGCAGCAGCCCTTGAGCGCTTGAGCTATGATGATGAAAAAATCGTAGACTCCACGTTAGAGGTATTAACTGAGCTTGAAGGCTTTGGTCATTCTGTAATGGTGGTACTAGGATGAGACATTTTTTCGGAATTCCTGATGAGGAATTTATCCGCGGCGACGTGCCGATGACGAAATGCGAGATTCGCAAAGCGGTTATGAACGAGGCGCGTATCGAAGAGAATAGCATCGTTCTTGACGTAGGTGCTGGTACGGGCTCTATCTCTATTGAAGCAGCCTTGGCAGCTCCTAAAGGGCATGTATATGCGATTGAACGCTTTGATAAAGGCATCGACCTTATCAATGAAAACATGAAGAAGTTCAATGTAAATAATATGACAGTCATAAAGTCTAAAGCTCCTGAAGGTATGGAAGAATTGCCTGACCTTGATGCGGTTATTATCGGCGGTAGTGCTGGTGGTATGACAGGCATCATGGATGAAGCACAACGTCTTTTAAAAATTGGCGGTCGTTTAGTTGTAACTGCAGTAACGATGGAAACTGGTTATACAATCTTAAAAGAATTGAAAGGTCGTCCTTTCACCTATGAAGGGTACCAAATGTCCATCAGTCGTTACCGCAAGGCTGGTCCCTATCATTTGTTAGACCCATTGAGTCCAATTTTCATTGTATCTGCAACGCGTATCGCAGAAGGAGAGTAATATGGTTGACGTACATATCGTAGGCGCAGGCCCTGGGGATCCCGAGTTAATTACTCGTAAAGGGTATCGTTTAGTGCAAGAGGCAGACGTTGTTATCTACGCTGGCTCCTTGGTAAACCCTGCCATTTTAGAGGCTTGTAAACCAAGCTGTGAAATTCATAATAGTGCTACTATGAACCTTGATGAGGTGTTGGCTGTTATGAAAGCTTCTGTTGAGGCTGGTAAAAGCGTAGTTCGCCTTCACACAGGTGACCCTGCTATTTACGGTGCTATTCAAGAGCAAATGGATGCACTGGCTGGCATGGGTATTTCTTATGAAGTCGTGCCAGGTGTAAGTTCTTTCCTTGCTACAGCAGCGGCTTTGAAACAAGAATATACACTACCTAATGTATCTCAAACAGTTATCATTACGCGCATGGAAGGCCGTACACCGATGCCTCCAAAGGAAAAATTGCGCATGTTAGCATCTCATGAAGCGACTATGTGTATTTTCCTTAGCGTTCAAATGTTAGATAAGGTTGTAGCTGAACTCATCGAGGGCGGTTATGACAAAACGACTCCAGTGGCTATCGTGGTAAAAGCGTCTTGGCCAGACCAACGCATTATCCGTGGCACATTGGAAACCATTGCGGACATCGTAGCGAAAGAAGGCGTATTGCGCCAAGCTATGATCGTAGTAAGCCATGTATTAGATAGTGAATACGAACTATCTAAGCTTTACGACAAAGGCTTTGCTCACATGTACCGCAGTGCTAAGGACTAGTATGATGAAAGAACTAGAAACTGTTGCGCCTATGACGGGACGCAAGAAGAATAGAACTGCTATTCTTTCTGTGTCTGAACGAGGTGCAAAGCTAGGTCAACGCATCAAGTCTTTGGTGGCACCTCATGCGGATTGCTTTGAAAAAGAAAACCGTCCTTCTGGTGGAGAGGCTATTTACTTTGACTCTCTCAAAAACCATATTGGACAGATTTTCAAGGATTACGACCAAGTGTTATGTATTATGGCACTCGGTATCGTAGTGCGCATGATTGCACCATATATTGAGCATAAATCCAAGGATCCTGCTGTAGTCGTTATGGACGAAGTAGGACACCATGTGATTAGCTTGTTATCTGGTCACCTTGGGGGCGCCAACGAATGGACGCAGTCCATTTCGCTGGCCATCGATGCGGACCCTGTCATTACGACTGCTACGGATGTAAACGGATTGCCAGCGCCTGACGTGTTGGCGCGCCACGAGCATCTGCTAGTAGATGATTTTCAAACCTTGATCAATGTGAACTCTGCCATTGTTGGGGGAGAACGCGTTGATTATTATATCGATGCAAGCTTAGAAAATGCTGAGCATTTAGCGGAAGTTACAAAAGCTCATATTGGTGAACATGGCATGGTTCACGTCGTTTCTTTGGATCAACTAGAGTCTATGCCATGTAAAAATGAAAGCTCTGAAGAGGGTACTTCTCGGGTGGTCATTACGGACAAAGGAATAACCGAGTATGGTCATCAATTGATTTTGCGCCCTCGGACCTATACGATGGGCATTGGCTGTCGTCGAGACACGCCGAAGGAATTAATTCTCGATGCCATACAACAGTCGCTAGCAGCGCATAAGCTTTCACCAAAGAGCCTTGTAACGGCAGCATCGGTCATCGTTAAACAAGACGAAGTAGGCCTCTTAGAGGCTATGCAAATTATGGGGTGGCCTATCGTGTTCTATACACAGGACGAGATGGCACCACTCATTGAAGAACAAGAATTAAAAGAATCTAATTTTGTAAAAGGAACTATAGGAGTAGGAAACGTATGCGAGACAACGGCATTACTAGCGGCCAAGAGCCGAACATTAATACAGCACAAAACAATTTATCCCAAAACAACGGTAGCCATTGCACAGGTAACATCAAAGTAATCGGCATCGGCCCTGGCGATGAAGAGTTTATGACGCCGCAAGCGCGCGAAGCTATCTTAGCGGCTGACCGCGTGGTTGGTTATTTGACATACCTCGACTTGATTAAAGACCTTATCGAAGGCAAAGAAACTGTAGGTACTGCAATGATGCAAGAAGTAGATCGTTGCCAACAAGCCGTTGATTTAGCAGTAGAAGGACATCAAGTAGTTGTAGTATCCTCTGGTGACTCTGGCGTATACGGCATGGCAGGCCTCGTATTGGAACTTGCTAACAAAGTACCAGCAGAAAAACGCCCTTCCGTAGATATCGTGCCAGGCCTTAGTGCTGTAAACGTAGCAGCATCTGTATTGGGTGCACCTTTGATGCATGACTTTGCAGTAATTTCCTTGAGCGACTTGATGACTCCATGGGATCTTATTAAAAAACGTGCTGACCTTTGTGCACAAGGCGATATGGTTATTTCCTTGTACAATCCACGCAGTAAAAAACGCGTTACTCACTTAGATGAAGTTCGTGAAATCGTTCTTAAATACCGTGACCCTAAAACACCTGTAGGCATCGTGCAAAAAGCAGGTCGTCCAGGTCAACAAATGGTAATTTCCGACCTTGAAAACTTCACAAAAGAAGAAGTAGATATGCAAACACTTGTTATCATCGGTAACAGCCAAACTTATGTTGAAAATGGTCGCATGATTACACCTCGAGGCTACAAATTATGATTTGGGTTATTGCCGGTACCTTGGATGGTCGCACCTTAGCGGTAGATATCCAAGAGCGGACAGGTGAAGATGTGCTTGTTACGGTAGTTAGCCAATATGGAGCAGAGCTTGCTGCCCATAAAGGTATTACTGTACATACGGGCCGTCTTGACCAAGCGGCTATGCAAAACTTGATTAAAGAGCACAATGTGCGCCTTTTAATCGATGCAAGCCATCCGTATGCAGCAGTTGTTACAGCAACTGCTCAAGATGCAGCAAAGGCAGTAGGTATTCCTTTCGTTCGTTTTGAACGTAAAGAGGTGCCATTGCCAGAATATGATAAATTACATATCGTAGTGGATGAAGTAGAAGCAGCGAATTTGGCAGGCAAGTTAGCTAAAGAAAATAATGGTCATGTGTATTTGACTACTGGTAGTAAAACAATGCACATCTTTGCTAAATCTGAAGCCTTGCAAGATTGTGAAGTATGGACACGCATTTTGCCTACCGCAGAGGTGTTACAGATGATGGAAGACCTCAATGTGAGTCCTAAACGCATCGTTGCTGTACAAGGTCCATTTTCTTACGATATGAACCGCATCATGTTCCACGATACAAAGGCTAGCGTGGTGGTTATGAAAAACTCTGGCCTAGTAGGTGGTGCTGATACAAAGTTACAAGCCGCTATGGATCTTGGTATCCATGTTATTGTTATCGATAGACCTCGTGTTAAACTTGAATGCCACGTGGTATCAACAAATGATGAATTTTTCAAATTATGGGAGGACACTAATGGATTACGTTAAAAATCCTAAAGAGATTGAAGATAAAAGTATGCAAATCATTTACGATTATGTAAAAGATTTGGGTTTAACAGATGATGAAGTACGCGTAGTATCTCGTACTGTACATGCTTCTGGTGACGTTGAATACGCTCAACTCGTAAGAATGAGCCCTGGTGCTGTTCAAAAAGGTATCGAAGCATTGGAAAATGGTGCTAATATTTACACTGACGTAGAAATGGTTCGCACAGGTATTTCCAAACCAGCTCTTAAAATTCGCGGTAATGAAGTACACTGCTTGATCAAAGACGAAAACGTAGCTAAAATGGCTAAAGAATTGGGTGTAACTCGTTCTATCGCAGCTATGCGTACATTTGGCAAACAATTAGAAGGCCAAATCGTAGCTATTGGTAATGCGCCTACTGCATTGTACGAAGTATTACGCTTAGCTCTTGAAGAAGGCATTAAACCAGCTCTTATCATTGGTATCCCTGTAGGCTTCGTAGGTGCTGCAGAATCCAAAGATTATTTGATGGAAGTATCCCCAGTTCCTTACATCACTGTAAAAGGTAACAAAGGTGGTAGCCCAATCGCTGCTTCCGTATGTAATGCATTGCTTTACACAGACGTAAAACGCAATGACATGCTCTTCGTAGAAGGCAAAGAATCTAAATAATACAAAACCCGAATCGTGTTTTAGTAGTTTTGCGATTCGGGTTTTACTGTATATGTTTTGAGAGGGGGTTCATATGGCATCTATAAATGAACGAAAAGCCTTTCGTTTATCAGTGATTTTTATCTTACTTATAGCCGTTATAGCCTGTATGATTATTTCTCTTATCTGGGGTTCCACACCGGTATCACTCACCGATATTTGGCGTACCCTTTGGTCCGATGAGTTAACAGATACGGCTTCACAGATTATTTGGAATATTCGTTTACCTCGTAATATTGTGGCCGCCTTGGTAGGGGCTTGTCTCGCTGTATCTGGTGCTATTTTACAAGCGGTTATGAAAAACCCACTGGCGGATCCACAGATTGTAGGGGTATCCTCTGGTGCAGGCCTTGCCGGTGTTATAGTGCTCATTTTGTTCCCTGGTTACGATTATATTGTTCCTTTAGTGGCCTTCTTAGGTGCCATGGGGGCAGCCCTTATGGTGTATGCACTGGCCTGGAAAAATGGGGTAAGACCAAGCCGCATCATCTTAGCCGGTGTGGCCGTATCAGCCTTTTTAGGGTCTGGTATTTCGGCGCTTCTCGTGTTCTACGGTGACCGCGTACAAGGTGCGTTGCTATGGATGGTAGGGGGCTTGTCGGCTCGTAGCTGGCCTCAAGTTGAGGTACTATTCCCGTATGCTATGATTGGACTCTTCCTAGCTTGCTTAGGGGCAAAACGACTTACCATTTTAAGTCTTGGTGATGAGACGGCTAAAGGTCTTGGTCTTAAGGTTGAACAAACGCGCTTTATGATGACTGCTGTAGCTGCCCTTTTGGCGGCTGGTGCCGTAAGTATTGCAGGCCTCATCGGCTTTGTCGGCCTTGTCATTCCTCATATGCTACGCCTCATTATCGGTAATGACTATGCCTATCTATTGCCAGGGTCTGCACTATTAGGTGCCTTTGTTCTCGTTGTGAGCGACACGGTAGGGCGCGTTCTCATGAGTCCTATTGAAATTCCTGTAGGCATTATCATGGCCTTCTTTGGGGCACCGTTCTTCTTGTATCTATTAAGGAGGGATAGCTGATGAATACAACTAATACTGCTATTGCTGTAAAACAGCTATCCGTTACCCTTGGGAATCGACATATTTTGCATGATATTTCTTTATCGATTCCGATGGGGAAAATTACGACCTTAATAGGCCCTAATGGTTGTGGTAAAAGTACGCTTTTACGATCTATGATTGGCTATATTTCTAGTCCTAGAGAGTGTGTAACTATCTTTGATAAGCCTTTATCCTCTTATTCGCAGAATAAGTTAGCTCGTCAAATGGCATTCTTACCACAAGTGCCTAATATGCCAAAGGATATGACCGTAGAGGAACTGGTGTACTGTGGTCGTTATCCGTACCAAAATTGGTGGAAGAATACGGCAAAAGAGGATCGAGAAATCGTAGACAATGCACTGTCTATTACGAAAACAGACCATCTTCGCCATCAACTGATTCCATCTCTATCTGGCGGTGAGCGCCAACGGGTTTGGATTGCCATGGCCTTAGCACAAGAACCAAAACTATTAGTTCTAGATGAGCCAACAACGTATTTAGATATCAATCACCAACTCGAAATTATGGAGCTTTTAAAACGGCTCAATAAAGAGCAATGTCTAACAGTTCTCATGGTACTACACGATTTAACGCAAGCAGATCGGAAGAGCGTCGTGTAGGGAAAGAGTGTAGATCTCGGTGGTCGCC
>URZS01000033.1 GCA_900552445.1 uncultured Veillonella sp.
CTACACTCTTTCCCTACACGACGCTCTTCCGATCTTAATATATTCGTATATAATATACATGATATATATTGTGCCTTTGCAGTTATATACGCTTATGGGTAGTTTGTAGAAAGGATGTGTCCATATGATTATTTTATCGGGCATTTTAGTGATGGTCATCGGTTTGATGCTACGCTTTAATGCATTGTTAGTAGTTATTGCAGCAGGCTTTGTGACAGGGCTTTCGGCAGGGCTGAGCATAAACGAGATCGTTGGTGCTATTGGGGAGGCTTTCGTAAAAAACCGTTATATGTCACTATTTGCCTTGGTACTGCCTGTAATTGGTATTATGGAACGCCACGGTTTACGTGAACGAGCAGAAATATTGATCGGTAAGATTCAAGCCGCAACAGCTGGTCGTATTTTCATGATCTACCTATTTGTTCGTCAAGTGACAGTAGCGCTTGGCATCAGTATGTCTGGTCTAGTAGCTATGGTTCGTCCTTTGATTTCTCCTATGAGTGAAGCTGCGGTAGCGCAAGGTCGCCCTATATCTCAACGTACACTCGATAAGATTCGTGGTGTAGCGGCATCTACAGATAATATAGGTAACTTTTTTGGTCAAAATTTGTTCCTTGCAGCGGGTGGTCTTTTATTGATTAAAGGTGTTATGGAGCAGCTCGGCTATAATGTTGAGCTTACAGATATGGTGCTATATGGAGTTCCTACAGCAATATGTGCCTATATAGTGAGTGTTATTCGATTCTTTATTTTTGATAAAACAATTCAAGCTAGTGTGGCTCAAGACGAGGCGGATATGAAAGCGGGCAAACTAGTGCCGAACGAGCTTAATATCCTTGTTACACCAGAAGAGTTAGCGAAAGGGGGCAAATAATATGTTGGAGTTAATATATAAAATGCAGCCCTTAGACTTTGTATATCTTTTAGTAGGTATTATCTTAGTTATTTTTTCCATACAATCTTTTGTCGATAAGGACCATAATCATCGCATTGGTACTGGTCTGTTCTGGCTATTATATGGTATTTCCTTTATCTTTGGCTCTTATATGTCTAAAGAAATCAATGGTTGGCTCGTAATTGCTATGGCGGCAATTGTGTTATTTAAACAACTTGGCAAAGGGAATTATTTTGAATCTGCTATAGGTTTCAAAAAAATGGAAGCCTTGCGTATTGGTAATGTGATCTTTATTCCGGCATTGCTCGTTGGTATTATTACGTTCATCATCGGGTTCTTCACGAAACTGGGTGCCCTTGTAGGCCTTGCCATTGCTTCTGTTATTGCCCTATGTGTAGCCTTATATATTACGAAAGCTAAGGTCGGTCAAAGTTTCCATGAAGGTCGTCGTCTTCTCGATGCGATCGGCTGGACGGCTATCTTGTCCCAATTGTTAGCGGCTCTTGGTTACCTGTTTAACCTCGCAGGGGTAGGTAAGTTGATCTCTGGCATGGTGGCTAGCATAGTGCCCGCAGATAATGTGTTCCTCGTTGTTGTGGCGTACTGCATCGGTATGGCTTTCTTCACCATGATCATGGGGAATGCTTTTGCAGCCTTTGCAATGATAACAAGTGCTATCGGCGTGCCAATGCTCGTTGTAGGCCATGGTGCTAACCCTGCTATTATTGGTCCTATCGCTATGCTCGCTGGTTATTGCGGTACTTTGATGACTCCAATGGCGGCAAACTTCAATATCGTGCCTGTGGCGCTTCTTGAAATGAAGGATACCTACGGCGTTATTAAAGCGCAAATTCCAGTAGCTATTGTGATGCTTACATTGAATATTCTATTAATGTACTATTTCCTTTAATTTTTATGGATATTGTTATGAGGTACTATGATGAAAACGATTTTGATTACAGGTTTTGATCCTTTCGGTGGTGAAAGTATCAATCCTGCGTGGGAAGCTGTTAAAACGATGGAGGGTTACACAGACGGGGACTACAAAGTGGTGACTCAAATGGTGCCAACTGTGCGGTATACATCTGTTAAAACTGCCGTAGAAGCAGCCGATGCATGCAACCCTGATTTCATCCTTTGTGTAGGTCAAGCTGGCGGTCGCCCAGATATTACGATTGAACGGGTAGCTATAAACTGCGATGATTTCCGTATTCCAGACAATGGTGGTAACCAACCTACAGATGAACCTGTTGTAGCTGATGGCCCAAGTGCTTACTTTGCTACACTTCCTATTAAGGATATGGTTAATGCATTGCACCAAGCGGGTATTCCTGCAAAAGTGTCTAATACAGCAGGCACCTTCGTATGTAATCATATTATGTACGGCGTATTGCACTATGCAGCTCAAAAGGGCAATATTAAGGCTGGTTTTATGCACATTCCGTACTTGCCATCCCAAGTAGTGAACAAGCCAGATCAACCGAGCATGGCTGTTGAAACAGTACGAGCTACGTTAGAAACTATCGTTCACGTATTGGCTCATGGTGAAAGCTACGAAGCACAACATATTACATATACAACTCCACACGAGTGAATCATTCGGTATTAATCGAATTAAGGAAATAAATTAAAAGTTCAAGTTACATCAACGAGTGATATGTACCTCATTTGCTAGATTACCAGCAAATAGGAGTTATATTAGAACGATGATGTAGCCCAAAGGCTACACCAGATGTATACCCGCACATTGCACACTTTGTAACGGCCCCTGAACATAAGGGGAAGGGCTATGCTCGTGAAGTCCTTGCCGAAGCAGAAGACCTATTGCGCAACGTATATAAAACACCAGCCGTAACACTAGGTACTGCTGCAGAACACCCATGGCTTGCCAAAATGTATGAAGGCTTTGGCTTTAAAGAATATAAACGGAAACAACTACCTGGAAAGGTACATACGACGATATTCTTTAAGAAGACGCTATAGATGGGCAAAAATTTCTATTTTGCTCACAAATACAATGTTATAATAAACAAAAAATGTTATTTGTGGAGCGTGACATAGAATGTATGAAGTTGTAAATGAACCAAATTTAACCATTGCCTTTGATATGGACACAGAGTTATCTCCATTTGGTGTGTTTGGCATATATATTAAACGGGGCTATAATATTTGTTCTGGATATATTGACCCTAGTGATTGGTCAGGAATTCATGCTGGTTACAAAGCATTAGTTAAGTTGTATGAAAACTGCAAAGGGGAAGCAACCTTTACAAATATTCTGACGGGAGAAGGGGATACGCTAACATTCTCTTTAGACCAAAGGGGTGCTTTGACAATGGATGTTACTATCTGTACCACTTGGAATTACAAATGTAATATGACTATTGAAAGTTTAGATCAAACGTATTTGCCAAAGTTTATTGAGTTCTTTAAAGTGTTTTTAGAGAAAGAGCCGAAATAAAAAGAGTCGCATCAAAGGATGCGACTCTTTTTTGTACCCAGTTTCTATATACAATTATTTTGTAACAACTTTAAGATCTACAGGGATTTTAGCTTCTACAGCTTCGCCTTTGATAACTTTTTGAGCTGTATCGATAGCGATTTTACCCATTTGGTCTGGTTGTTGAGCAATTGTTGCAGCCAATGTGCCGTCTTTAACAGCTTTGTCTGCGTCAGCAGTACCGTCGAAGCCTACGATGAAGATTGTTTTGCCTGCGGATTTAGCTGCTTGGATAGCGCCCAATGCCATTTCGTCGTTATGAGCGAAGATAGCTTGTACGTCTGGATTAGCTTGCAAGATGTTAGTTGCTACGTTCAAACCTTTTGTACGGTCGAAGTCAGCGCTTTGTTTTGCTACTACTGTTAAGTCTTTGTCAGCTACGTTGTGGAAACCTTGGCCGCGTTCACGAGTTGCGGAAGCACCAGGGATACCTTCAATTTCAGCTACTTTTGCAGCTTTGCCAACTTTATCAACGATAAGTTGAGCTGCCATTTCGCCACCTTTTACGTTATCGGAAGCGATGTGAGCCACTACTTTGCCTTTGTCAGCAGAGCGGTCAACAGTGATTACAGGAATGTTTTTAGCATTTGCTGCTTCTACGGAAGTAGAGATAGCTGCAGAGTCTACAGGGTTGATGATCAATACGGAAACGCCGCTTTCAAGCAAATCAGAGATGTCGTTTGCTTGTTTTGCAGGGTCGTTTTGAGCGTCAACGATTTTAACTTTAAGACCAAGCGCTTTAGCTTGAGCCTCAACGCCTTCTTTCATAGTTACGAAGAATGGGTTGTTCAATGTGGAAACAGAGAAGCCGATGGTGCCGGATTTTTTGTCGCCGCCGCCATTATCAGCGCTTTTACCACAGCCTGCTACAAGACCGATAACCATGATAGCCATCGCCAACAGTAACAATAGTTTTTTCATAGGAACCTCCTAGGCTTTCTTGCGGTCTGCAAGAACAGCCAGTAAAATAACAATACCTTTTACGACTTGTTGATAGAAACTGGAAACGTCGAGAATATTTAACCCGTTGTTGAGGGTACCGATAATTAGGGCACCAATTAATGTGCCAACGATATGACCACGACCACCAGCAAGGCTTGTGCCGCCAAGAACTACGGCTGCGATAGCGTCAAGTTCGTAGCCTGCACCTGCTGTAGGTTGTGCAGAGTTAAGACGAGAAGTGATGATTGCACCAGCGATACCACAGAGCATACCAGTCAAGGCATACACGAAGATTTTAACGCGGTCAATCTTGATACCAGCAATGTAACTTACCTTTTCGCTACCACCTACGGCGTATGTTTTACGGCCTAAGGATGTGCGGCTCAATACGAACCAGAGGGCGATGAAAGCTAGGAACATTGTGATCGCTGGAACTGGAAGGCCTGCAATATCCCCTTGGCCAAAGCCGTGGAATAGAGGGTCTTGTGTAAGGCCGGAGATTGGGTTACCGTCTGTGAATACTAGCGTCGCACCACGGTAGATTGTCATGGTCGCCAAGGTAGCAATAAATGGAGCTACGCGGCCATAAGTAATAACGAGACCGTTAATACCGCCCAATACAAGGCCTGCACCTGCAGCTAATACGATAGCCAATACAGGGTCAGTACCAGTTACGATGAGGTTGGCCATCACTGCACTAGAGAGGGCAAGGATGGAACCAACGGATAAGTCGATACCGCCCGTTAAGATGACGAATGTCATACCAAAGGCGATGATCGCATTGATGGATACTTGGCGCAACAAGTTACGCAAGTTAGAGAATTCAAGGAAACTGTCGTTCATGACAGAGATAATTACAAATAATAGAATGAGGCCGATGAGAGGGCCTAATTTTTTTACATATTGTAGAGCTTTGCTGTCCATTATTGTCCTCCTGTGGCTAATGTCATAATCGATTCTGGTGTTGCATCGCTGCGGTCCAAGATACCTGCTACGCGACCTTCATGAATGACCATAACGCGGTCGCTCATGCCCAGCACTTCAGGTAACTCAGAGGACACCATGATAATGGACACACCATCGTTCGTTAATTCGTTCATTAAATCATAAATATCACGTTTCGCACCGATGTCGATACCGCGTGTCGGTTCGTCCATGATGATAATGGATGGCTTTTTACCAACCCATTTCGCGATAACCACCTTTTGTTGGTTACCACCGGATAGGGACGATGCCGGTTCGTGAATAGATTGTGTTTTAACGCCTAGTTTTTTAGACAATTCGTCAGCAAAGGAATTGAGCTTGCCCTTATCAAGTACATGAGATGGGCAAATTTCGCCAAGGTTCGGCAATGTAATATTGGAACCGATGGAGAAATCGAGGATCAAGCCTTCGCTCTTTCTATTTTCTGTGATGAAAGCAATGCCAGCTTTGATGGCATCTTCTGGTTTTTTACAGTTTAGAACGGAGCCGTTAACTGTTACGGTACCGCCATTGTGTTTATCTACACCAAAGATAGCGCGCATGATTTCTGTACGGCCAGCGCCCATAAGGCCTGCTACGCCGAGGATTTCGCCTTTGCGTAAGGAGAAGGAAATTTCATTGTCGAAACCTTCTGGTTTGAGGTTATCTACGCTCATCACAACCTCGCCAGGAGTTGTGGTGCGAGCAGGGTAGAACTCGTCGATAGAACGGCCTACCATGTGGCGTACTACTTCGTCTACAGAAATCTCAGCAGTTGGTTTTGTAATGATGGTGTGACCATCGCGCATAACTGTGATCGTATCGCATTCGCTAAATACCTCTTCCATACGGTGAGAGATATATACGATGGCAACGCCACGGGCTTTCATTTTACGCATCATCTTAAACAATGTCGCCGTTTCACGCTCTGTAAGGGCCGCAGTTGGTTCGTCCATGATGACAACCTTTGCATCTAACATCAAGATGCGAAGGATTTCCGTCATTTGTTGGTGACCAACGGAGCAAAGGCCTGCCTCAGTAGTGAGTGGCAATTCGATACCTAACTCGCGGCATGTATTTTCCGCCTCAGCGAGCATCGCTTTTTTGTCGAGCATACCGAATTTATTGCGCTTCGGTCTCATTAAATATAGGTTTTCTAACAATGTTAGATTTGGCCAAATGTTGAGCTCTTGGTGGATGAAAGCCACACCATTTAGCTCGGCCTCTCTCGGGTTCGGGAAGGTACGCTCTACGCCATCGATGGTGATTATACCAGCGTCTGCCTTGTGAATGCCCGTAAGGATATTCATGAGGGTGGACTTGCCGGCCCCGTTTTCGCCCATCAAGGCGTGAACCTCGCCCTCCTTGAGGGTAATACTTACATCGCGTAGTACTTGGTTCGTACCAAATGCCTTTGCAATGCCTGACATAACAATTTCCATAACTACTCCTATATGATTGGTGAAAGTATCTCTAATGTATGTAATAGATTAGATGGTTAGGTAATCTACTACTCTAGGGACGATCGCTGAAAATACAATCGGCGCGCAAGATAATGTTCGCATACGGAGATGCTTCACCAGTTCGAATAATGCATTTGCATTGTTTTGTGGCTTCTTTGAAAGCTTCATGGCTCGTTTCAATCCATTCGTATTGATTGGATGGGAAGGTAGACTCCAAGAAGTCATAAGCCTCAGGATTATTGTCCTTAATTTCCTTTGCCACATGAACTGCTTCGGATTTCATATGCTTAGCGATGATGGATACCACTTGTTCAAAGCTTGGTACACCAAAATCTAAGGCTAAGTCAATCTTTTGAACCCCTTCAGGTACTGGCAATCCACAGTCAGCAATACAAATCGTATCTGTATGACCAAGATCTGCAAGAACCTTAGCGATATGGCTATTTAAAATACCGTGTCGTTGCATGGTAAACTCCTTTTTGTATTTTAATGAATGAGGTTTTAAGGCCTCATTCATTAACTATCTTTGTTATAAAGCGGATCGATGTATTTATAGTTTAAAGGTCTATTTAATATGCTAACTCTTTGCCAAGAATGCAGCGACCTCGTCCTTTGTTGGCATGCCGCCTTGGGCGCCTAAACGTTGGATGGAGAGGGCCGCAGCTGCATTGCCGTAGTGCAACGCATCGGCTAAGCTTTTACCATTAACGATAGCTGTTGCAAAGGCACCGTTGAAGGTATCGCCTGCACCTGTTGTATCTACTGGCTCAACCTTGAAGCCTGATACGGTGTGGATTTCACCGTTGTCAGCGTAGCCTACACCTTTACTGCCAAGGGTAACGATGATTTTATTTTCATTAGCTAACAATGTTTGTTCTGTAGACTGCTCAGGGTAGAGGGCAGATAATTCATGCTCGTTTGGCGTAATATAGGTTGCCAATTCTAACCATTCAGGATTGAGGTCCGCTGCTGGAGCTGGATTTAAGAGGACTTTCACATTAGCCTCGTAGCAACGACGAACGATGTATTCGATTGTAGGAATAGGAATTTCGTTTTGTACCATTACGAGATCTGCTTTCTCGATAGCAGACCAAGCATTATCTACTACAGATTCATCTACCTTAGCATTAGCGCCAGGAATAACGATAATGCTGTTGTCCCCTTCAGCCAATGTAATGTGTGCCGTACCTGTTGTAGTATCTGGAACCGTAACGATGTAGTCTGTGTTGATATGATTTTCTTTTAAATTATCTAAAATCATTTGGCCGTATGCATCTGCACCGATGCAACCTACCATAGTAACCTCTGCACCTAGACGAGCAGCAGCTACCGCTTGGTTTGCACCCTTGCCGCCGTGAGCGATGTGCAATTCGTTGCCCATGATTGTTTCCCCTGCGGTAGGGCGTTTGTCCGCGAGGACTACAATATCCATGTTGCAACTGCCTATAACAACAATGCGATTCATAATAACTCCTTAATAAGCCTTTGCCTTAAGTGGGATAAAAAACGGCTATCAATTATCTTTATACATAAAATCTATGTGATGCATACAATAAATCGTATATATAAAGATAATAGATCGGAAGAGCACACGTCTGAACTCCAGTCACGAGTGG
>URZS01000034.1 GCA_900552445.1 uncultured Veillonella sp.
ATATAAATATATATACTAATCTTACCACAGACACAGTAATAACTATAGTGTTTTAGGGGTAAATTTTATAAAACTAATATAATTTCGCATTAATCAATTTCTGCTATAAGTACACTGCTAATACAATTGCTCTAATATAAGTAAATTGAGTTATACGACTATACATATATGGGCAATTAATTACTTGTTTACCATAACACAATCAATCTGAAGTAATATGAAATACACATATAAAATACGAAAGTAAATACTGAAATAAATACTGAAGCAAATACTGAAGTAGCAAAAAAAGACGACCGAAGTCGTCTTTTTAGGTTACATATTATATTATTGATGGCTACCAAGTTTTGCTAATTGTTCAAGGGCACCACTATTTGCAATAATCTCAGCACCTTGGCCAACTGGAGTATTCAATGGAACACCTGTTAATTGTTCAAGCGCTGCTATGCTAATATTATAGTTATATAGAGCTTGTACATAATTATTACGAGCTGTTGTCAATTTTGTTTCTGCATCAAGAACGTCAAGGTTAGTACCAACGCCTGCACGATAACGAAGTGTAGCGATACGGAAGCTTTCTTGACCTTGAGCTACTGCAGTTTGTGTACTTTGAATAGTTTGTTCAGCAGAACGCAAATTGAAGTATGCTTTTTGTACTGCTAGTAATACAGCATCTACAGTTGCTAAGTTAGCTTCTTTAGCTTGTTCAAGTTGCGCATTTGCTTTTTTAATGGCATTTTGTGTAGCACCGCCATCCCATAAACTCCAAGATGCACTAGCACCTACGCTCCAGGATTTTGTGCTTGTCCCAAAGTAACCATCTGGATCAATATAACCACGACCAGCTTTTACTGCTACAGTCGGTAAATAGCCAGCTTTAGCAGATCTTACAGCTTCTTCAGCAGATTTCACATCAAGGGCAGATTTTACAAGAGCGGAACGATGAAGCATAGCATATGCTTTAGCTTGCTCTAATGTTACATTGTATGGCTTGTATTGTAAATCATGTTCTGCCGTAGTAATAGATGTTTGTACAGGATATGCAATGACTTGATTCAAGCTTGCTTCTGCTAAATTCGCAGTATTTTGTGCTTTTACAAGAGATGTTTCAGAATCAGCAAGATTTGTTTTAGCTGCCAATACATCAGAGCTTGCTACTAAGCCTACATTATATTGTGCTTCTACATTTGTTACATGACCTTGATAATCTTTAACAGCTTGTTGAGCTACATCAATAAGATTGCGGTTCATAATCAATGTATAATAGCCGCTAATAGCGTCGTATTTAGCTTGTTGAAGTGCTTCTTCATAGCTAGCACCAGTACCTTCACGAGTATAGCGAGCAGAATCAATGCTTGCATCAAGTTGAGGATGGAATACAGGCGCACTAATAGAGAAATTATGGCTACCAGACTTACCACTACCAGTATCGCCTCCAGTTCTCTGCGCATTCCAAGCATAACTTACACTTGGATTTTTCCCAGCAGCTACTTGACTCACAGCAGATTTTGCGGCCTCATAACCCCACTTAGTTTGTTTTGCAGTACGGTTATTCGCCAATGCTAAATCAATAGCACGAGTCTCATTAAGAGCAAGTACATTCTCATAAGTCTTGCTATCTTGAACTGCTTTTTCAGCCAATTGCTTTTGCGTTAACTGAATAGCCTCTTTCTGATATTTAGTGAGTTGATCACCATTATTAACAGATGTAGTTACGCTATCGGCAGCCATTACACCAGTAGTAGCTAAGGAGAGCATTACGCCTAAGGATAGCACCTTTTTATTCATAATATGTACCTCCATACTCATAAAGAGTAAATGTATTAGTCACTAGAATACTTGTTTAATACCGAAATAGGTACCTCCATTCGTAGAGCTGAATGGTCTGGTCATTTGAATAACGCCATAGGTATCTTTATGTAAACGTATATCACTACGAATACGATATTTACGATGATTAAGATCATACATAGCAGCAGACAAGGATACAGGGCCACGTAAATTATAATCTACGCCCACGCCCAATTCACTTTCAAAAATACCACCACGCACTAACCATTTAGAACTGACAAATTTACCTGCATTTAAATCAAATTTTGTATCATCCCCAATATTGGATAAGCCAATTTCAGCCATTCCTTTATCGTTAAATGCACGAAGTCGACCATTGATGCGGAATTCATTATCTGTTGTGTTATACAACATATCTACAGATGGTTCAACCTTAGGGGAGGACTTTTTTTCAGTTGTACCAACCTCTACAACATTTCCATTTGCATCAGCTCGATACGCCTTACCACCCATTAATTTATTAATACGTGCAGAGATTTGCGCCGTATTATGTAACGTCTCCTGAATATTTGCTTGCGCTTTAGGATCTGTTACAGTAGCTTCCATGGAACGAGCCATATTATCTACACGATCCGTAGTTTGTTTTAAATTAGTTAAGATAGCGCGCATATCATTGCCTGCATTACCATCAGCGTTAAATTGCTGAGCAGCTTGATTTAACTGGGCAGTTACATTTGCCATATTTTCAGTAATGGCTACTGCATTGTCAGCCATCACCGCCGTAGATTGCAAGGAATGCTTGAGCGCATTTTGAGTTGCAGGATCACCAATAATACTATTGATAGACTGCAACATCTTCTCGGTGCCATCCATTAATTTCTGAGCACTTTGCATGGCCTTCTCCATAGCATCAATGCCTTCCCCTTTAACAGAGTCACCATCTTGTAAATATACTTTAGATTGGCCCGGTGAAATTTGAATATATTTATCACCCAAGAAACCATCAGAACCTAATGTGAAAATAGAATCACTTGGAATCTGAGTTTTTTCATCCAGCTTCATCTTAACTACAACGCCACGCGGTGTAATTTCAATATCAGAAACTGACCCGATGGCTACGCCAGAAAACTTAACTTGATTGCCATTTTTCAAACCATTTACTTGAGCAAAATCACCAGTAATTGTCATTTGTGGTTTAGCCCATATATCAATGCGTCCTACAAACAGTATGCCCGCAATAAATAAAGCTATACCTATTATTGTGAAAGCCCCTACCTTGGCCTCCGTCGTCCACTTCATTATATATCTCCCATCGCAGATACGTTAATCGGTTCTGCTTCGCCATTAATAAACTGTTGTACCTTTTTGTTTGTAGAATTCTTAAAGTCTATTGTATCAGAAATCTCTACAAAACGCCCCTTATCAAGTAAAGCTATACGATCGGCTACATAAAATGCAGATTGCATATCATGTGTTACTACGATAGAGGTACAACCAAGCCGATTTTGCATCCCTTTTATCAGCATACTAATTGTACCTGATGTGATTGGATCCAAACCAGACGATGGTTCATCATAAAGAATTAAACTAGGATCTAGTGCAATAGCACGAGCTAAGCTAACACGCTTCTTCATACCACCAGATAATTCATTTGGCATATAGGATTCATATCCTTTAAGACCAACCCAGTCGAGTCGCTCTGCCACAATGCGTTTAATCTCGTCTTCCCCTAACTTCGTATGTTGACGTAGACCAAAGGCTACGTTTTCCCCCACCGACATAGAGTCAAAAAGAGCAGAGTATTGGAACACCATGCCCATTTTTCTTCGTACTGTATTAAATTCATCTTCAGATAATGTTGTTATATCTGTGCCATCTACGATAATCTGCCCCGATGTAGGACGTTGTAAGCCAATCAGCAAGCGAAGTAATGTACTTTTACCACTACCACTACCACCTAATATAACTAATGTTTCCCCATCATTAATAGTGAGATTAACGGAGTCTAAAATCACACGCGACTCATAGGCAACTACAACATTGCATAGTTCTATCATAAATCCCTCTAAAACTTCTGCTAATATAACAAAGTAGATAAAAAGTAATTTAATACAAATACTAAAATGATACTAGTTACTACAGAACTAGTTGTGGAGAAGCCGACTGCTTCTGCGCCCATTTTAGTTTCCATCCCCTTATATGCACCTACCAATGCAATGACTGCGCCGAATACACTAGATTTAATTAAACCTAATGTAAAATCAGAAATAGTAGAGAACATTTGAATGGAATCTAAATATGTACTTGGTGCCAACCCCTTAATAACAGTAGCTACAAAGTAACCACCGGCAATACCAATTACCACACCGTAAAAGGCCAAGATTGGAACCATTACCATACATGCCACCACACGAGGAACTACGAGGTAACCTACTGGGTCAACAGCCATAACTCGAAGAGCATCAATTTGCTCTGTTACCTTCATAGTACCAATTTCTGCAGTAATGGCAGCACCTACACGGCCAGCTAGCACAACGCCTACTAAAATAGGTCCTAATTCACGTCCCATAGCTACCGCCATAAGACCACCAACTGTACTTTGTGCGCCATACGTAATTAATACATCTGTGATCTGCAAAGTCATAACCGCGCCTGCGAAGAGCAACGTCAAACTTATAATCGGCAATGAGTCCACCCCCAGGTGAGCCATCTGCTGAAACACATGCCACAGATTAATCATTTTTAGTTGTTTTATAGTGTGCCACACCAATAATGTAGCACTACCCATCTGCGATAGGCCGTTTATTACGGTTCTACCTATCGATTCAAGCCAATTCAACAGATTCACCCATTCCCCTTACAGTCTTACTTATTCAGCTGAATTAGTACCATCAACCTTAGACTCGCCTTTTTTGTCAGCCTCTTTGGACTCCTTCTTATCAGAATCTTTTACATCCTTTTTATCGGATTTTTTAGCTTCTTTTTTATCAGCTTTGTCTTTCTTTGCTTGGTCTTCCAACTCTAATTTATGTTCCATCTTGATCTGATTTTTAACTTCTTTTACGCGTTTAGCTAATTCTTTATCACGATCAGCTGGCTTCATAACATGAATCGTAAATTGACCATCGCCTTGTACGATGTACTCAGTATCAACTGCAGTCTTTTCGATTTTTTTATCATCATCTTTACCAGAGCTCAAGTCTTCTTGACCTGTTTTCTTTTGTACATCCCCTGGCATAGGTTTTGATTCAACATCTTTGATTTTAGCTTTTTTAACAGATTTAGAACCATCTTCATCAACTAGACTAATGCCATCTTCCAAAAATTCTACGACGATTTGGTTATTTGTATCTGTTTTTTGAATTTCATCGTAAAGCTCATTAAAGTCTTTATGAATTTTTAAACGACGCAAAATTTCATCTGTTAAATTATATTTTTGTTTTTCTAAAACATATGGCAATGGAATTTCTCCACCACCACGTACCTCTAAGGTATACTTACCAATTGCTTGATCTTCAGGAACCTTAAAGAAGATTTGTTTAACAACCTTTTCGCCGCGGAACGGTTCTAAAGTAACATCTACAACAATTGTATCCCCAGGAGAAACAACAGTAGATGATGCAGACGCATCAATGAGCTTCGCTGTTTTCTTATCTTGAGTTACTTCCGTCTCAACTGTAATGTCCGCAATTTCATAGTTTATGAATCGATTATTCATTAGAACATCGATGACATTATAGAACTCATCAACGGCTTTCTCAGAAATAGAATCAGCGCTATAGAACATATTTGTCCGCGTTAACGGCTTGTGCTCTTTTCCTTTAGGCGTAATAGTATAGGAAATTGTCGCTGTCCCAGAGCCGCTACGATCTAATGTTTTATTTAACATATTATACAAAGATGTAGCTGCTAAGGTTGGCGTCATTTCACTATCTTCTACGACCTTAACAGAGCTAGTTTTATCACGGCCCATATCGCGATCTTTTAGATGAAATCTCAATGGGATGCCATGAGCAATTACGCCAGATACACCAGCGATACCTGCCCCTCTATCCTCCGTAACAGAACCAACTTCTTGGCCCATAGAGCCAAGTTTAAATGCTGCATTATAACTTTTAACTACTGTAAAAATACTCGCATTATGCATGAAGTAGTTTGAAGAACCGTGCTTCAAGAACGGATGACCAAAGGCTACGATTTTTTCACCATCTACATAAGTAACAGTGCCAATAGCCCCTAATTTAAGATCCCCATCAACTAATAATGCTGCTACGGATCCACCAGCCTCTAATGGTTTTGCTATTTCATCACCACTAGCACTAGCAGTATCATAAGTTTCATATTTATATTGTGGCAGCTTGGATTTGAAGTAATCCATGGATGCCGCGTCAAAACCATAAGCCATGAGTGGAGTTCCAAGAGGAATCAACTGAGTGTCATCCCAAGGTTTAGATAAATTCTTCTCATATGGAATATTCCATAGTTTTACCATATCCTCGATAGGAGTAATCATCCCAATTGTGCCGTCTGCAAACCCCCAGCCATAGGCAACAGCGCCAACGAGCTTACCATTTATATATACAGGGCTACCACTCATACCGTGAGCAATACCACCGGTTTGTTCCATAATAGGACCGGAGAATTTTGCCAAAATAAGATGACCAGATGGTCCCTTATCCTTCATGACACCAAGCACCTTTACATCAAAGGTGGAGATAGTATCCCCTACGATTACAGTTTTTGCAATACCTTCCATACCTGTAGTTACATCATTGACAGGCATGAAATCGACAGCCTGTGCAGCTGTAAGTGAGGTACAGAAGAAAAGCGCCAGTATCGCTTTTCTATACCGACGCCAAGAATGAGAAAACTTCATTCCTTCTCTCCTTTATTTACTTTCTACAGTGACAACGATTTGATCACGAGAAACGTCTGAACCCACTGTAACATTAACCGCCGATACAGTACCAGTTACAGTAGATTTAGCAGCAGCCATAGGGCCAGCTAATGTTTCGACAGTCACCAATGTTTGACCTTCTGTTACAGAAGCGCCAACAGAAACTGTAGAGGCAACTTTACCTGTTAATACACTTTGGTATGATACAGGGGCCGCCATTACAGAGCTGACACTTAAAATGCCTAGCGCAGCTAAGGCCAACACTACTCTTTTCATAACGATCCCTCCTTTTACAAAATTAGTTATGTATTTATAGTATACTAAATTATTAGCAATTTTTCAAACAAAATTGTATCGAAAATTGCAATAACAAGTTGAACATTACCAGCTAAATAGTCCATCAGGTCGCACAAGAATAAATCCTGTCCAGTTCGGCCTCGAAGAGTTCATCCGGTGTTCGGTATCCGAGAAGCTTCCGTGGCAACCCATTACACCAGAGTTCGATCTGAGCTATCTGCTCATTGGAATAGCTGTCGATCCGTTTTCCTTTCGGAATAAACCTACGAATTAATCCGTTATGGCGCTCCACCGATCCTTTCTCGCAGGATGTGTAGGGATGGGCAAAATAGACCAGTGTTTTACTCAGAGTCTCTAAATCAGATAGTGTCGAAAACTCGGAACCGTTGTCTGTGGTGATTGTCTTAAAGACATCATCCCAGTGTTCTTCAAATTGAGAATGAACTGTTGATAGAGCATTCATGACGCTGTTCGGATTACGACCGGGGATGCGAATCATCCAGTACTCCCTGGTCTTTCGCTCAATCATGGTCAATAGGGCATCATCGTTATTATTTTTTGAGCCGATAACAAGATCTGCTTCCCAATGTCCAAACTCCTTACGGTCATTTACAGATGCTGGGCGTTCTTCAATGCTCCGACCGAGAATTCGCTTATTTTTATGAACCTGTGTTTTTTTAGGTGACCTGCGAAGTTTTTCCGGAAGATCGATGTTCTTGATTCCAAGAAGTCCGAGATCAATGTAACCATAAAGTGTTTTTGTACAGACAATCTGATCTCTGGTGAATAATTCATTTTTCAAGGCACGGCCTACACAAGCATCAAGTGACCATCCTTCTTCGAAGAACTTCTGCTCTACAAAAGAGATGAAGTTAGATTTCTCGAAAAAGTCATAGTGCCGGCAGCATGACTGGCGATTTCGCTCATAAGCATCTTGACCAGCAGTGGCTTTATAACGGAGGATATTTCCTTTGTATAGTGACACAGTTCCGCGCTTGATCTCATTTCGAACGGTGTTCGGTGCGCAGCCAATTTCCTTGGCAATCCTGTTAGGACTCCATCCATCTTTGAGTCGAGTCTGAATCAAAACACGGCACTCAAATGTAAGATGTTGTCCTTTTCTGTGCTCATTTGCGGTATAATGTAAGTGGTCCATAGGGATTTTCTCCTTGTGAATAAAGTTTAGTCACTTACATTCTACCAAAGGAAGAGAGCCGTATGGACTTTTTGTATTACTTGTTCAACTTGATTTTACAATTCATCAAAAATTCTGTCATACAACTTTTTTATGT
>URZS01000035.1 GCA_900552445.1 uncultured Veillonella sp.
AATGCAATTGAAGCAAGACCATACACAATAGTTACCCTTACATTATCTATACTTACTTCTCCATTTTTTGCAAGTACACCTGTCGGACTAAATAGAACTACAGGTCCACCGATTGGTCCAAAAGGAATATAAAACTCTACACTTTCAGCAGTATGAGTCTCACCATTCAAGATATACTTAATATCATAACCATAAATATATTTATCCATACCACGAGCTAATGGTAGTTCCTTTATAACTCGTGGAAGTATAGACACAATCGTTACTGGAGTTCCATTGCGACGTAATACAAATCGTTTGATAATTAAATACAACCCACTAAGTATTAACCAAAGAGCCACACAACAGAAGTAAAATACAAAAAACTCCATGCCGCTACCCATCACGCGCTCCTTTCCTAACAATACACTGAAAACTATCTAGTTCTATTATATATTGATGGGACTCATTTTGCTAACGTAATACAAAAAGAGCACCACCTATCGAGGGGCGACTTACGTGTCGTTTGGAGCCACGAGATAGGTGGTGCTTTTTTGTAACTAAGTTGTCGAAATAAAGTCGGACCCCATCAATATAGGCACACCCACGATAGTTTTCATTATTGTTCCGGCCCCATATCTTTGTATACCGCGTCTCTAAATTGTGTGAATTCCCCAACGAATTGAAGTTCCACGGTACCGACGGAACCATTACGGTGTTTACGAATGAGGACTTCTGCATTGTCCCCTTTTTCGGAGTTTTCATCGTAATATTTATCGCGGTACAAGAAGATAACGATATCCGCATCTTGCTCGAGGGAACCAGATTCACGAAGGTCAGAAAGTACAGGCCGTTTATCTGGTCTGCTTTCAACACTACGAGACAACTGAGACAAGGCAATGAGAGGCACATTGAACTCACGAGCGATCAATTTAAGGTTACGAGAGATTTCAGAAACCTCTTGTTGACGGTTCTCGCTGCCCTTGCCGGAGTTGCGGCCTTGCATCAACTGAATATAGTCGACGATAACGAGATCGAGACCATGTTCCACCTTAAGACGGCGCAATTTAGATCGCATATCTTGTACGGTAAGGCCCGGCGTATCATCGATAAAGAGCTTGGATTTACTCATGCGATCCGCTGCGGCAATAACCTTTTCCCAGTCAGCTGGATCCATATTCGCACGGCGCAATTTTTCAGAGCTCACGCCTGCCACAGAGGACAGAATACGACCAACGAGCTGCTCTTTGCCCATTTCTAGGGAGAAGAAAGCTACCGTCTTGTCATATAGCATCGTTACGTTTTGAGCGATGTTCAAGGTGAAAGCCGTTTTCCCCATCGCAGGACGAGCGGCTACGAGGATGAGGTCAGATTTTTGCAGACCATTAAATATATGGTCTACATCTTTGAAGCCTGTTGGCACGCCTGTAATGGCCCCATCATGCTGTTGCAAGGCGTTTAACTTATCTAAGTTAGATAATACTATCTCACTAATTGGAGCAAAGGAAGATTCAGATTGAGTTTGACCACTTACGTCTAGTATCATTTGCTCTGCCTTGTTGAGGATAGCCGTTGGCTCATCTTCGCCAGCGTACGTCATGCCTACGATTTTATTCCCTGCATCGATAAGGCGGCGCAACTGAGCTTTCTCGCTAATGATCTTTGCGTGTTCCTCCACATTGTAGGACACCGATTCATTAGCAAGAGATGTAATATAAGCAAGACCACCTACCGCATCGAGTCGCTTGCGACGGTCTAACTCTTCACCAACAGTGATAAAGTCTACCGTCTTATTGGCATGCACGATTTCTAAAATAGCATCATAAATAATACGATGCGCATCGCGGTAAAAGTCTTCAGATTTTAGAATGCTCGTCACTGTATCAACAACAGCGCCCGAGTTCGATCCATTGGTTAATAAGGCCCCCAAAACGGCCTTTTCCGCATCTAGATTATGCGGTGGAATGCGTACATCCATGATAATCCCCTTCACACAACCACTATGGATAAAAGAATTCACCATACTCAAAGAGCATGGTGAACACTATTATTCAGCTACTACATTAACCTTGATAGTACTTGTAATCTCAGGATGAACACGAACTAAAACGTCATGTACGCCTAATGTTTTCAATGGTTCTTTGATTTCGATTTTCTTTTTATCGATATCTACTTTGTATTGAGCTTTAGCTGCATCGGAAATGTCTTTTGCAGTAACAGAACCGAATACGCGACCTTCTTCGCCCATGCGAACTTTTACAGTTACTTCAACCTTAGTCAATTGAGCTGCCAAGATTTTAGCTTCATCGTTCGCTACTACTTTATGGTGAGCAATGGAGTCTTGTTTTTGTTTTGCGTTATTTACGTTAGTTGTTGTACCTTCAAGGCCTAAACCTTTTTTAATCAATACATTACGACCATATGCGTCGCTAACTTCAACGATTTCGCCTTTTTTACCAACTTTTTTAACGTCTTCTAACAATACTACTTTCATTGTTGTTCCTCCTCTTGTTCAGCGGAATGAAGGGCTTCTAGAGCACGCTCTAAAATGGCCTGCTTCGCTTCCTCTACGGTCATACCTTGTAATTGAGCACCAGCCACAGTTCTGTGACCACCGCCACCCAAGGCTTCCATTACAACTTGTACGTTTACCTTGCCTTTGGATCGAGCGCTAACACCGATACCACCGTCATTCAAGGAATACAGTACAAAGGCTGCTTCAATATCTTCATTACTGATGAGCATATCCGCACTTTGTGCAGCTAATGCCATCATATCTTTCAAACCTTCAGGTGCTACGGAAATAGCAATCCCTTCGGTACGATTGGCTTCAAATACTATTTTAGCACGCAATTGAACAGAATCGAAGGTTTCAATAAATAATTGTTTCACCTTTTCGATATCCGCCCCTGCACGGCGCAAGAATGCAGCCGCTTCAAAGGTACGCGCACCAGTTTGTTGAACAAAGTTCTTCGTATCTAGAACGATACCTGCATAGATGCCTGTAGCTTCCGCTTTTGAAAGCTTCACAGGAGCACCTGCATATTGTACGAGCTCTGTAACGAGCTCAGATGTGGACGATGCAGTAGGTTCCAAATACGTAAGTAATGGATTTTCTACAAAGTCCGCTGCGCGACGGTGATGGTCGATAACGATGCGTCGTTCAGAAATTTCAAGCGCCTCTGGGGCTGCTACCATTTCTTGACGATGCGTATCACACACGATAGTGAGCGTATTCGCATCTACCCATACCTTTGCACCTTCTATGGTGATAAAATGCTCTTGCCAGAACTCAGATTCATTGAGAACGGCCACCATTTTATCAATGGCACTCGTCTCATTTGAAAGTACAACACGTACTTCTTTACCAAGTGCTCGAGCAATGGCAGTAACGCCGATAATACCACCTAAGGCATCATAATCTTCACGTTGATGACCCATGATAAGAATCTTATCGGAGTCGATCATGAGCTCATGCAAGGCTTGTGAAACAACGCGGGCACGAACACGTGTGTTCTTCTCAACACCGGCTGTATTACCACCGAAGAAGCGGGTGCTTTCACCATCCATAATACACACTTGGTCACCACCGCGACCTAATGCAATATCTAAGGCGGCACGAGCACGGCTAGACACATCTTTTACAGAGCCTACGTTCTCACTAATACCAATGGAAATCGTAGCTGGTACCTGACGCGGAGAAGGCAATTTACGGATTTTCTCAAGGATTTTAAAACCCTTTTCCTCCATCGCGCGAAGAGCGCCACGAGAGATGGCAAAGGTGTACATATCATCTTGGAAGTTACGAACGAAGCCTTCGTGGCCATCGATTTCATCTACGATGACATTGTTAATATCGGACCAAACGCTAGTATACTCGCGGTCACTAAGACCTTTTGTCAACTCTTCGAGATTATCGATTTGAATCATACCCCATACAGGCTGATCCTCTTCGGCCTTGATACGAGCCTTTTCTACTTCCGTAATATTTTTGAAGTATAGCGCCATTACAGCATGTTCAGCTAGTTCATCTTCACTATGAATCTCTGGACGTGTATCACGAGGATCAATAAATTTGTAAATAATTTGGAAGTATTTGTCTTCATACTGTTCCGTCATATATCCGGATTTACCCCAGATTTTATCAAGGCGGAAGCCTGGTAAAAGAGCAGACATTTTTTGAAGTTTATTCCAGTCTACCTTGATCCAGTCTGAAAAAACACTGTTATTCCATACTAAAGTGCCTTGTTTATTAACAAGCGCAATGCCCATTGGCAAGTTTTGTAAAGCAAAGTTAGATGCTTGTGTGACGTTTTTCATCATCGCCCCAAGCTGCTCCCTTGCCAAGCGACGGCGGTTATGAATGGTGTTGTAATTAATCAAATACGCCGCTACCACGATAATTAGTGCTAAAATTGCAACAGCCCAGTTTAAATAGGCCAACAATAATAACAATAATGCGATAACGGTGATAATGGTAATTTCTAAACTTTGCCATTTCCGTTGAAAGGATTTCATAACGGCCTCCTTTCTATTACAAGCTACGTTTTTGGAAACGTGCTCGCATATCTAAAAACATATCAAAAATACCGTATATAACGAGTGCCATCGGACTCATCACATATAAGAGAGCTATAATAATAAATCTGAAAAATCCGGCTAAATTATAAGATTTCATAATAGATAGTAAGCATGTAATACCATTTAAACCACATACCATACCACCAAATAAAGCTAAGTTAAGACCTACATCTGAAATAATAGTGTTTGTATAGCCTAGATACTGCTCACCGTAAGCAAGAATAATGCCTACTGCTAATACACCAGCACCCCAAATTGGCAAGCGCCATGTATCCATAGTCGGCAGCGTACGCATTACGCTATTTGTACGTCCACCAATATAAGATACAAGCTTAGCTAACATATAAACTACCACTGCATTGGCAGCAAACCAATACGCCAAAAGCATTCGTTTCGCTTGTTGGATCGTAAAATCTAAACGATTAATATATGCATCCATTTGCTCTTGTGTCATAGGCTGTTGCTTAACAGACTCAATGATAGCATTCTTTAAATCTACATCAATCATTTGATTAATTTGACTCAAATCAAAGGATGTAAGACCTGCAGAAATAAAAATCCCCATAAGGCTCGTTACAGTTAACGCAATAGCCGGTATAACGATGAGCTTCCCAAAAGACCAATTCGCTCTAAAAGCTTCACCGAGGAAGATACTTGGCAAGGAATATGCCAAGATGGTAGCCATTGCCATTAATGGACCTACTAAAAGGGAGACCAGCACGAATGCCACCACTGATGCGGCACAACTATATTTACTACCCCACCGGATACCAATCAGTGCAATCCCAGATGGTGCAACTAAGGTGGCAAGCAAACTAAGAAATGGCACTGTAGAGCCTACTATAGTTAACATAACAACAATGGTTGATACAAATGCTGTTTCTACCATCGCTCTTGTATTTGTTTGTTTCATAAATCTCCATTCTATATATAAGAAGATAGATTAATTGGTATCTTTTTATTATAACAGTTTAAAAGGGTAACTTCAAATACCCCATATAGTAGCTAAATGCGATAGGATAGCTATTTATAGTAATTTTTAAAGCCCATTTTTTAAATGTCAAAAGTACCACATCATACGATGCGGTACTTTTGTGTATTGTATGTGATTATACGTCTTGAATAATCGGCAAGATCATAGGACGACGGCGAGTTTTATCGTAGAAGAATTTACCCAACGCGTCACGTACGTTTTGCTTAATAGTAGTCCAGTCTTTAATACGTTGAGCTTCGCAATCATCAAGAACTTGTTCTACACGGCGTTCTGCAGCAAGCATGAGCTCTTCTGCATCGCGTACGTATACGAAGCCACGAGATACGAGGTCTGGACCAGCTACGATTGTACCAGAAGCTTTGTCCATCGCCATTACAACGATAACCATACCTTCTTGTGCCAATTGTTGACGGTCACGAATAACGATGTTACCTACGTCACCAACGCCAAGGCCATCAACGAAGATAGCGCCAGCTTGTACACGGCCACCTTTACGGCCACCATCTTTATCAAATTCAAAGATTTGACCATTGTCGCCGATAAGGACTTTCTTAGGATCTACGCCCATAGCCACACCAAGTTCACCATGACGGCGCAACATGCGGTATTCACCATGAACTGGAATGAAGTATTCTGGACGAACAAGGTTGAGCATAGTTTTAAGCTCTTCTTGGCTCGCATGACCAGATACGTGGATGCCACGGTCTTTACCGTAGACTACATTACAACCTAAACGAAGCAAGTTATCGATAGTTCTACCTACAGCACCTTCGTTACCTGGAATTGGTGTAGCAGAGATGATAACTGTGTCATTCGGCGCCAATTCTACAGTGCGGTGATTGCTTGTAGCCATACGGGACAAGCCTGCCATCGGTTCACCTTGAGAACCAGTTGTTAAGATCATAATTTGGTCATCTGTGTAGTTGTGCATTACATCTACGTCGATGATTGTATTTGGCGGAATGTTCAAGTAACCGCGTTCTTGTGCGATTTCTGTAACATTTACCATGCTGCGGCCCATAACGACAACCTTACGGTTGAACATAACTGCCGCATCAACAGCTTGTTGAATACGAGATACGTTAGATGCGAATGTTGCCAAAACAACGCGGCCTTTTGCTTCGCCAACAGCTTGTTTAATAGCAGGACCTACAGAGCTTTCAGAACCTGTAGTACCTGGTTTTTCAACGTTTGTAGAGTCGGACA
This sequence comes from uncultured Veillonella sp., assembly GCA_900552445.1. Lineage (GTDB taxonomy): Bacteria > Bacillota > Negativicutes > Veillonellales > Veillonellaceae > Veillonella. The sequence continues at coordinate 6,761 of URZS01000035.1, forward strand.
TCAACGCTAATACGCCTTTGTTGCCGAGCTCAGCAAATTTGTGCATATCCATCAAACGGCCATCAACTGGCGTTTGGTCGATTTTAAAGTCCCCTGTATGAAGCACAGTACCGATTGGTGTATCGAAGTACACAGCGCAGGAGTCAGGGATGGAGTGGTTTGTTTGGATAAAACCAACAGTTACAGAACCAATTTGAACTTCATCGCCTGCAGCAATCGTACGGAGACATTTTGGAGATACCTTATGTTCTTTGAACTTGCCTTCAATCAAGCCACAAACGAGGTTTGTTGCATATACCGGGCAGTTAATTTCTTTCATAAGGTATGCCAAGGAGCCGATATGGTCCTCGTGACCATGGGTAATTACGACAGCTTTCACGCGATCCTTATTCTCGATGATATAACTCATATCAGGAATAACGATATCTACGCCAAGCATGTCTTCGCTAGGGAACGCAAGACCAGAGTCGAGAACGATGATTTCGTCCTCATATTGGAAGATGGTCATGTTTTTACCGATTTCACCAAGACCGCCAAGAGGGATAATTTGGAATTTACCCTTGTTAGCGCCATTTGGTGTGCGACCTACTAATTCCACTTGCTCCTCTTGATGATTGCGGTTCGTGGAACGGTTATTTGGACGGTTGTTGTTACGGTTTTGACCATTTTGGCCATTGCGACCAGTACTATTAGTACGCGTATTGCGCGTATTTTCACTACGTTCACCGCGTGGTGCACGAGTTTGGCGTGGTTTACGTTCTGTACGTTCTTCACCTTGCTCGGCATTGCGACGAGTATTTGTACGGCGAGTCGTATTAGTACGACCACCAGTCCCGCTTGTGCGAGTATTTGTACGGCGTTGACGTGTTGTGCCTTCGCCTTCGCCAGCTGCTTGTTGACGAGTACGACCTTCGCCAGCAGGACGGCGTGTATTAGTGCGGCGACGAGTCTGTTTTTGTTCGCCTTCAGCCGCAGCTGCACGAGTAGCATGTCTTGCTACTGTCGGTTCTGCTTTCACTTGCGCAGTAACCTGATTATCTGTTGTATTCACAGTTCCTCCTAAAATTTTGTTCATTATTTTATTTAACATAGTTTCTTTTCTCACCTATCACTTGAATTGATCTATGCTATGGAGGCCACACAAAGAAAAAGGCGCTAAAATACTAGCGTCTCGTCAAATAGGCGCAAAGATGCGCTATCAATTTTTGCCGTTCCTAGTGTTGTTGTGACCATTTGCCATAGCAAATGAGTATATTGCCCTCATTAGATATGTCAGCCGCGACGGGTACGTTCTCTTCGTCCCTATCCAATGGGTCTTGCAATATAATCCGATCGATTTTGATGAAAGCCTCGCTTTCATACGTTAGTCCTATTGTAACATAAAAATAGCGCTAACAAAAGAGGGAACCCTTATGTTAACGCTATTACACGAGCTTTACACGGTTGTTAAGTGCTTTCAAATC
>URZS01000036.1 GCA_900552445.1 uncultured Veillonella sp.
CCTCTGGGAAAGGGAGAACGGCCTTTAGTGGGAACAGACCAGTGGATGTACCATTCCCGCCTCTATGCGGCAGCCAGCTTTGTAAAAACCCAGGACAATCTGGATCTGATCCAGCTCAATTCCTTTGGCTGCGGTCTGGACGCCGTTACCACAGACCAGGTTTCCGACATCCTCACACGGTCCGGAAAGCTTTACACTGTGCTTAAAATCGACGAGGTGAATAACCTTGGCTCTGCCCGCATCCGGATCCGCTCCCTCATTGCGGCCATCCGTGTAAGAGACCAGCGCCATTATGAGCGCAAGATCATTTCCAGCGCCTATAACCGCGTGGTATTTACAAAGGAAATGAAGAAGGACTACACCCTTCTCTGCCCCCAGATGTCGCCCATCCACTTTGATCTGGTAGAGCCCGCGATCCGGGCCTTTGGCTACAATATCGAAATCCTTCAGAACCACAATAAAAATGCAGTAGATGTGGGGCTTCGCTATGTGAATAACGACGCCTGCTATCCCTCTCTCATCGTCATTGGGCAGATCATGGATGCACTTCTGTCCGGAAAATACGATTTAAACCGTACAGCCATCTTTATGACCCAGACCGGAGGCGGATGCCGCGCCTCCAACTACATAGGCTATATCCGCCGTGCCCTTGAAAAAGCCGGCATGAGCCAGATTCCTGTGGTTTCCATCAATGCAAACGGCATGGAAACCAATCCGGGCTTTTCCATCACCCTTCCTCTGCTTACAAAGGCTATGCAGGCGGTGGTATACGGCGATATCTTTATGCGGGTTCTCTACGCGACCCGACCTTATGAAGCAGTTCCGGGAAGCGCAGATGCGCTCCATGAAAAATGGAAGAAAAAATGTATTGCATTCGTACAGAAAAAGCATCCTGGCAGACGTGAATTCAACAAAATGTGCAAGGAGATCATTGAGGGCTTTGACAATCTTCCGATGTTAGATATCCAAAAGCCGCGTGTTGGAATCGTTGGTGAGATTCTTGTAAAATTCCTTCCTGCAGCAAACAACTATCTTGTAGAGCTGTTGGAACAAGAAGGTGCCGAAGCAGTCGTTCCTGATCTGCTGGATTTCTTCTTATACTGTTTCTACAATAGTAACTTCAAAGCAGAAAAACTGGGCATGAAAAAAGCAACTGCCTACAAGGCAAACTTGGGAATCAAAGCACTGGAATGGTTCCGCGCCCCTGCCGCAAAAGCATTTGCGCAAAGTAAGCACTTTGATCCGCCGGCGAAGATTACAGACCTTGCAGATATGGCAAAAGATATTGTTTCTCTCGGAAATCAGACCGGAGAAGGCTGGTTCTTAACCGGAGAGATGTTGGAACTCATTCATAACGGCACGACAAACATTGTCTGCACCCAGCCATTTGCCTGCCTTCCAAACCATGTTGTCGGAAAAGGCGTGATTAAAGAACTGAGACGGCGTTATCCGCTCGCAAACGTCGTTGCCATCGACTACGATCCTGGCGCAAGCGAAGTAAACCAGTTGAATCGTATCAAATTGATGCTGTCAACTGCAAATAAAAACTTAAGCAAAAACAACTAATAGGATTCCAAAGGAATTTCCTCTAATTCAAAAAAGACCTTGCCAAAGCTTCACGCTCCATGCAAGGTCTTTTATGTTCTCTATAATTATTTCACAAGAAGTGATGTTCCTGTCATTTCTTTTGGTTGTTCCATTCCCATTAATTCAATCAATGTCGGAGCAATATCTGCCAGACATCCGCCTTCTCTTAATTTGTATGCAGGATCTGCATTTACTAAGATAAACGGAACCGGATTTGTTGTATGAGCTGTAAATGGCTCTCCTGTCTCATAGTCCACCAATTGCTCTGCATTTCCGTGGTCTGCACAAATAAACATCTGTCCGTCTACTTCTTTGATTGCTTCAACAGCTCTTCCCACACATGAGTCCACTGCTTCAATTGCCTTAATTGCTGCATTTTCTACACCAGTGTGTCCTACCATATCCGGATTTGCAAAGTTGATAATGATCACATCATACTTCTCAGATTTGATTGCATCTACTAACTTGTCGCACACTTCAAATGCGCTCATCTCAGGCTGTAAGTCATATGTAGCAACCTTTGGAGATTTCACCAAAATACGGTCTTCTCCCTTATTTGGCTCCTCGACACCGCCGTTGAAGAAGAATGTAACATGTGCATATTTCTCTGTTTCAGCAATGCGTAATTGACGATAACCACCAGTGCTTAGCACTTCACCTAATGTATCAGATAAGGTATCTTTTTCATATACGATATGAACTGGCAACCCATCTTCGTACTTGGTCATAGTCGCCATATACAAGGATAGTTGTTTTCGTTTAAAGCCATCAAAGTCAGGCAATACTAAAGCTTTTGTAAGCTCTCGACCACGGTCTGGACGGAAATTACAGAAGATAACTGCATCTCCATCTTTGATAGTCCCTTCAGCATCAATTACTGTAGGAAGAACAAACTCATCCGCTGCATCTTTGTCGTAGGACTGCTGTACTGCTTCACAAGCAGTTTTTGCTGTTTCGCCTTGACCGTTTACAATAGCATTGTATGCCAACTCAACACGGTCCCATCGATTATCGCGATCCATAGCATAGTAACGACCGCTCACGGTAGCAATCTTGCCACAGTTTAGCTCTCCCATATACGCTTCTAAGTCCTTTAAATAGCCTTGCGCACATTGAGGAGCTACGTCACGACCATCTAGCAATGCATGTACATAAACGCGCTCAATACCATGATCATGAGCCCCTTTAATAACTGCCTTAATGTGTTCTAAAGAGCAATGTACATTACCATCTGAAACTAAACCAATCAGATGTAAGCTTTGTTTTTTACCGACTTCGTATAGTTCCTTTATAACAGGGCGATTATAAAACTCACCAGATTCAACGTCTTTAGTAATACGAGTTAAATCTTGATACACGATACGCCCAGAGCCAAGGTTTAAATGGCCGACTTCAGAATTCCCCATTTGACCTTCTGGAAGGCCTACCGCAAGCCCTGATGCTTCCAATTTTGTATGTGGATACGTATCCCATAATTGATTAAAACAGAGCGGCTTCGCCTGTACTACAGCATTGGTTGTATCTGATTGATCCCCCATGCCAAAGCCATCTAAGATGACTAGCATTACGGGAGCCTCTAATTTAGCCATTTCTAACCTCATATTAAGCGCTTACTTGATTCGCCGCTTTAATAATATCAATAAATTCATCAACCACTAGGGATGCACCGCCTACAAGAGCACCGTCAATATTTGGTTCCCCTAGAATTTCTAGTGCATTTTCAGATTTAACGCTACCGCCATACTGGATACGCACGGCATCAGCGGCTTCATCATCATATAAAGAACGAATGTAATCGCGAATTGCTTTACATACCTCTTCAGCTTGATCCGCTGTTGCGGTCTTGCCAGTGCCGATCGCCCAAATTGGTTCGTACGCAATAATGAGTTGACTTACTTGTTCTTTAGGAATATCAGCCAAAGCTCCTTTAAGTTGAGACGTAATCCAATCAATCGTATGACCGGCTTCGCGTTGTTCTAAACTTTCACCAACACAGACAATAGGGTTCAAATTATGATGGAATGCACTCTTAATTTTGGCATTTACCGTTTCATCTGTTTCGCCATAATATTCACGGCGCTCAGAATGACCGATAATGACATAATTAACGCCTACCTCTGTAAGCATAAGTGGTGAAATTTCACCAGTGAATGCACCAGCATCATGATAATCCATAGTTTGTGCGCCTACCTCAATCGCTGTGTTACGCGTCAGCGCTACAGCACGCTCAATAGCTGTGAAAGGCGGGCAAACAACTACATCACAGGATAATTCCATATCTTGTAACACGCTGTTAAACGCTTCGATCAGAATTGATCCAGACGCGATGGTGCCATTCATTTTCCAATTTCCTGCAATAATAGGTTTTCTCATATTATGCCTCAGACAATGCAGCAATACCTGGTAGGATTTTGCCTTCTAGGAATTCTAAAGATGCACCACCACCTGTGGAGATATGGCTAATTTTATCTGCTAAGCCACTTTTTTCAATGGCTGCTACAGAGTCGCCACCGCCAACGATAGTCATCGCATCAGATTCAGCTACAGCTTTCGCTACTGCATTCGTACCAGCTGCAAAGTTTTCCATTTCAAATACGCCCATAGGACCATTCCAAATAATAGTCTTCATTGGCGCCAATGCCTCTACATAGAGTTCACGAGTCTTAGGACCAATATCTAACACCATCCAGCCGTCTTCGATTTGATCGACGTCAACGATTTTAGTATTTGCATCATTGCTGAAAGCATCTGCTACTACAGCATCGATAGGTGTTAACAATTTAGCTCCCGCTACGCGAGCTTCCATAACTAGGTCTGTGGCGATAGCTTCTTGACCTTCTTCAAATAAGGAGCTACCAATATTGCAACCTTGTGCTTTAATGAACGCGTTAGCCATACCGCCACCGATAATCATTACATCAACTTTAGGCAAAAGGTTAGAAATAACAGAGATTTTATCCGTTACTTTTGCACCGCCAATGATTGCCGCCATAGGTGTTTTTGGATGTACAACAGCTGCACTTAATGCATCGATTTCTTTTTTGAGCAAGAAGCCTGCAGCCATAGGTATATAATCAGCAATGCCAACTACAGATGCTGCATTACGGTGAGATACACCGAACGCATCGTTGATAGCTACATCCGCAAGAGACGCCAATTGTTTAGCAAACTCAGGATCGTTTTTAGTTTCTTCGTTGTGATAACGTAAGTTTTCAAGCATTAATACATCGCCAGGTTGCAATGCTTTTACGGTCTCTTCAACTTTAGGTCCAATGCAGTCATCTACGAATGCTACAGGTTTGTTGATAAGGTCAGATAAATGTTTAGCGCATGGTGCCAAAGACATTTCAGGCTTACGTTCCCCTTTTGGACGACCAAAGTGAGAAGCAAGGATAACCTTTGCACCTTGTTCTACTAAATAGTTAATGGTAGGTAATGCACTACGAATACGAGTGTCATCAGTGATGACACCGTCTTTCATAGGAACATTAAAATCAACACGAACAAATACTGTTTTATTAGCTACTTGTAAACCTTCGATTGTTTGTTTCATCAAAGCCTCCCGATTATAAGCCTTTGCTTGCTACGAATGCTGCCATGTCGATAAGACGTTCGGAGTAACCCCATTCGTTATCATACCAAGAAACGATTTTAACCATGTTGCCGTCCATAACCATTGTTAAATCAGCATCAACAATGGAGCTACGAGGGTCAGAACCGAAGTCACAAGATACTAATGGCACATCGGATACACCAAGGATACCTTTTAATTCGCCAGCGGCTGCTTTGCGGAATGCTTCGTTGATTTCTTCTTTAGTAGCTGGTTTTTCAAGTTCGCAAACAAGGTCTGTAGCAGATACGTCTGGAGTAGGAACGCGCAATGCGAAACCATCAAGTTTACCTTTCAATTGAGGTAATACCAAAGCTACAGCTTTAGCTGCACCAGTAGTTGTAGGGATGATGGACATAGCTGCTGCACGAGCACGGCGAGGGTCTTTATGACGCGCATCAAGAATTTTTTGGTCATTTGTATAGGAATGAATTGTAGTCATCATGCCGCGTTTGATACCGAATTCATCGCACAATACTTTAGCAAATGGAGCCAAGCAGTTAGTTGTACAAGATGCGTTGGAAATGATATGGTGTTTTGCAGGATCGTACATATCTTGGTTAACACCCATAACCATAGTTAAATCTTCGTTTTTACCAGGTGCAGAAATCAATACTTTTTTAACTGTAGGTTGTTCTAAATGAACTTTTGCTTCTTCTGCATCGCGGTATTTACCTGTACATTCGATTACGATTTCTACGCCTTCTTCAGACCAAGGCAATTTAGAAGCATCGCGGTCATGGAATACGCGGATTTTTTTACCATCAACATAAAGGTTGTCTTCATCGAATGTTACTTCGTTAGGAATTGTGCCATGTACAGAGTCGTATTTTAATAATAATGCAGTACCTTCATTATCACCAGTTGCATTAATTGCCACCACTTCTACGTCAGGATTATTAATCGCTGCGCGAACTACACATTTACCGATACGACCAAAACCGTTAATACCAACTTTTACTGCCATTGTTAGATCCTCCTAATAACAAAAATTCTAACCAAATTCAAACTAAAATTTATAACTACTCATTCGCCTATAAGGCAGAAATTTGTAACAATTGACGCATACCTTCGGCGGCTTGCTCATCAATGATGAGTATACCTTTCTGGCAAGCTCGCATCACGCCTATAATGGCGCTCGCCTTCTCTTGTCCACCTGCTACGGCAATGACATTAGGCACCTTTGCTACATCAGGCAAGGATAAACCAATATTATTAGTGGAATAAATCAACTTGCCATCCATATCACAATATTGTCCCAGTGCCTCACCTACAGCATGATTATCTACCAATTTCTTACGCACATCATCAGCAATATGACGCTGATCAGCCATGCGCATGGCCGTACCAATACCAAACAACAATACGTCAGTTCTACTTATGAGGTCCCCAATTTCCTTGATTTGCGGTTCACAAGTCATGAGCATATGCAATGAGTCTTGTGAAAGCCCATCAGGTAAATGAAGCATCTTGTAAGTCCCACGAAGTCGTTCAGCCAGTACAGAAGCGATGACATTAGCTTGGTATTCCACTACCGCACCAACACCACCACGAGCAGGTACTACAGTAGGATTAAATGGTAAAATCGGCATTTCTTCTGCTACTGCTGCCATGGTGCTGCCACCACTAATAGCCACTACTGAATCAGGCTCTAATAACTCCTGTAATAGTTTTGCTGCAGCAAAGCCCAGCTTTTTAACCATTAACGTTCCTTCTGTAGGTGTAATGATAACCCTATCGATGGAAAGTGCTTCCGTCAATCGGTTTTCTAGTTCGTTAATACGATCTAGTTCGTTTAAAAAATTTCGTAACTTCGGAACAATTGCTTGCCCCTCGTCAGTGAGAAAAATCCCCGGTTTATAAATGTCTACTAGACCATTTGCACGCATCAGCTCAATATGACTTCGTACGGTTCGCTCTGGAAGGTCCGTCGCTGTAGCTAAAGTCCTGCGGCCTATAGGCGCTTCATAAACAAGGTGGTTTAGTATCTTGTATCGCTCCTTTAATACGCTAACGATTTCAGGAACAATACGTTCACATATCATTAGAAACTCGTTCATCGGGTCCCTCCTTTACCCGTTGGGATTATATGAATCGTTTTTCGTCCCATGTGAACAAAATTCGTCCCACCTAAAATAAAAAAATACCTTTACACATTTATTTTATACCCTATGTGAATTTTATTCAACCCTAAATAGCAGAAAACATAGCAGAAAACGACATACTTTTGAGGCAATTTAATACTAGTTTTATACCTAAAAGTATGTCGTTTATTCTAATTTTATTTTGTACCGAAGATACGATCACCAGCATCGCCTAAACCAGGCAAGATGTAACCATGATCATTAAGTTTTTCATCAAGTGCTGCTACGTAAATAGGTACATCAGGATGTTCCTTATTTACAACTTCAACGCCTTCTGGAGCCGCTACAAGGCACATCAATTTAATGTGTTGAGCACCTTTTTCTTTTAACAAAGTAATAGCTGCTGCTGCGCTACCACCAGTTGCAAGCATTGGATCAGTTACAATGAAATCGCGTTCGCTTACATCAGTTGGCAATTTACAGTAGTATTCTACTGGTTTTAAAGTTTCAGGATCCCGGTATAAACCGATATGACCAACCTTTGCAGTTGGAATTAAGCTAAGCATACCATTTACCATGCCAAGGCCAGCACGAAGAATGGGGATGATACCCAATTTTTTACCTGAAATGCGTTTGCCAGTCATTTTAGTTAATGGTGTTTCTACCTCTACATCCTCAAGTGGTAAGTTGCGTGTAATTTCATAGCCCATCAACATAGTAATTTCATCAAGTAGTTCTCTGAAATCTTTAGAGCCTGTTTGTACGTCACGCATCAATGTAACTTTGTGTTGAATCAATGGATGTGTCATAACATTAACTTTCATGACTGTCCTCCTATAAAACAATATACGTATCTCTTTGTAGCAATTTAACTATCATATTAACTCTATCATAGAATAGAAAATCATGCCATAAAAATATTAAAAGGGATG
>URZS01000037.1 GCA_900552445.1 uncultured Veillonella sp.
ATTAAACATTCATGATGCGAGGTCAACTATGAATCCAAAGAAATTTACATCAACTTATTATATCGATCGCCGTGGGTCGTACTCCCGCAAATGGGACGGTCAGCATTTAAAATTTAATCGCACCGACTTATTGCCTCTATGGGTGGCAGATATGGATTTTATGCCGCCTCAATGCATACTAGAGGCTATTTGCACCTATGTGAAAGCGAATCCTTTAGGGTACACCATGACAAATCCCAAGTATCTTGAAGCTGTCATATATTGGTATAAGCGGCGCCACAACTGTATACTTTCTAAAGACTGGCTCACCAGCGCTCCGAACGTCATTACAGGCATCATGTGGTGTATCGCAGCTTTCACAAAAACAAATGATGCCATCGCGGTCCTCACGCCCGTATATGGAGCATTTGATGCCAGTGCCAGCGATGCTAAGCGCCCTATTATTGCAGTCCCTATGAATCGCAACGAAGATAACCGCTATTCTGTTGATTACGCGGCCTTTGAAGCGGCTATTGTCAAACACGGTGTTAAACTATTTATTCACTGCAATCCGCATAATCCGGTGGGCCATGTATGGACCGAAGACGAAATGGCCCAACTGTTTAGCATTTGTAGTCGTCATGGGGTCCTCATCATTAGCGATGAAATCCATCAAGACCTCGTTACGGGCCCTCTTCCTTTCACCTCCGCCTTAACCGTATCTAACGGAGCCTACGCAAACAACATCATCGCCATGTCGTCCCTATCAAAATCGTTTAATATGGCCAGCTTGCACCATGCAGAGGTCATTATCCCTAACGAAGATCTACGACGTCAGTACAACGCATGTAAAAGCCTTGTATACCATACAGATTCGGACGTTATTGCCGAAGTAGCTATCACAGTGGCCTACACACATGCAGAAGCAGAAATGTGGCTAACGGATTTGCTGGCCGTAGTGAAAGAAAACTATGAGTACATATGTAGTCATCTCCTTCAAGCGCTGCCTGAACTCCGCATCAGCCCTATGGATGGCACCTATTTAGCGTGGATTGATTTTGGCGCCTATGTGAAAGCCGAAAACATGCACGATGTATTTGAAAACCAATGCGGTATTGCCCCTAGCTTTGGTGAGTGGTTCGGTGGTGAAAGCTACGCTACCTTTGTGCGGCTCAATTTAGCAACGAGCCTAGAGAATATTAAAATTGCCACAAATAATATAATTCAACACGTACATCCGAGCCACAAATAGTATGATTCAACATATTAGTATGATTCAATATATACATCCATAGGATGTATATGCCCCAAAAAAGAGGCTGTTCTAGCATCATTCAATGTTAGAGCAGCCTCTTTGTGTTATCAGTTTATGCTACATGTGGATATTACAGTTCACACATGTTTGGATTCTAATTCTGCCGTATTGCGCGATTGGCATTACATAGGATTTTATTGAATTCTTTCAAAGTGTTCCTTAGCAAATTGCATATCTTGTACTAGTTCTAATGTGCCAAGGTAGTTATTGTTTTGATCGCGTACTGCCATGTAGTTTACATAGAACGGACGGCCTACCTTTTCAAGCCAAACTGCCACGTTATCACGTTCACCATTGCGGAAGGACTCGATGATACCACGTACAATTGGCTCTACCTTTGGAGGATGGCAAGAGAACACATCTCTACCGATAGCTGTTGTAGGGCGTTTGAATACCTTTTCACCATCATTGAAATAACGGTTAATATCTACATGGTCAACGAACGTGATTTCCATCGGCATTGTATTGAGCATAGCGTCTAATTGCTCTAGCGTTAAGCTACCACCGATTAAAGCGATAGTATTGCTATCACCACTTGTCGGTGCTGCTTTAGCCGCTAATGCAGACTCAGCCTCTGTCCAAGTAACGCGTTCTACGCCAAAGATTTCTTCGTATTGTTCAGTATCTTTGTAAATTTGGTACCATTCTTCAGTACTAAAGTTCTCTGCACAGATTGGGAACAAGATATTTTGCTCTTTGTAGATCATCTCTTGAGCACGTGTGAGAAGACCATCAAACTCTTCGTACCAAGCATCATCAATAGACTTAGCACGAGCTAGACGACCAAAGCCATCGCGAATATCACCATCAACAGTCCACATAACCATGGATGGACCAGAGATATCGTAAGCTATTTTCAAATGAGGATATAAAAGGTCACCCTTCTTAGCGTAGTGAATGGATACTTGGCGTATTTCGTTTACATCATCTACAGTGGCAGTCTTATTAGCAACTTTAACCTTAAAAGCTTCGATCAAAGCATCAAGCGCCTTATTCTCTTCTGTTAATCGGTTAAGCGGATGACCTACTGTTTCGACTAACGTTACTACGCTTTGGCTTTTTTCTTGTGCTTCTAGTACAGCCTCAACCTTAGCGTGTTCCGCATCCATTTGTTCATGGATAGTGGAGCCGTGGAACAAGGCAGAGTGAAGGTCACATAATTGTTGAACCTCAGCCAACGGCGTACCTTCACGCATGAGACCTTGCTCAGCTTTCATGATTTCACTAGCCTCTACATGAGCAAATTGACTAACAAAATCTTCACGAACCGCACCAAGCTCTTCACCTGTGCCTAAACGTTTCAAGAAGCCTTTTAATTGCTCTACGCGCTCACTATCTTGCACTGTATCTTGAACTGAATCGTCAGTTTTAGTTTCGGAGTTGTCCTTAGCCTTAGATTCTACAGCATTAGCAGATGTTTCTACAGAACTAGGCTTCACAGCAGTAGCAGGTGCAGTCGGTGCAGTAGATGCAGAGGTTACAGCAGCTGCTCCGTTAGAAGGCACGGCCGCACCCTTAGCATCATCACCAGATAAGTTTGGCATTTCACCTTCCAAGGTAAAACCAGCTTTCATGAAAGCGCCTACGATATCTACCATAGATACGCCTTTCATCTTAGCCCCTTTCGGGATAGTCATGATTTTACCAACAGAGTTTAGCATCACTTTGTTAGTGATTTCACTGAACCCTAAGCTTTTCATAATCTCAGTTACTTCAGGATATTCTGTTACCAAATCATATACAGATTTGGATAAATCTAATTTCTTTTCCATTTTGATCCCCTCGTGTCAAAAATTTCTATCATATACTAATTTATATGCCTATACGATACGTGTATAAGGCTCTTCTAATATCATTTAAAGGTCTATATTCATAACCTATGACTCTATGATAAACGATATCGATTATTAAATCTGTATCCATGGCTATACTTTTGAAAGCAATTACTAAAATTTCTATAAACACATAAGGAAATCTCAAAATGCATAAGGGTATCTAAAGATGCATAAGGATATCTCAAAATGCATAAGGTAATCTCAAGATGATGGATGTTGTTCCATAAAGTAACTAAGTGATTATACATAAAAATAACGGATAGATGATACATCATCCTCAATATGAGGAGATTACCCAACTATCCGTTATATTTAAATCAGTTTTTTGTTTCTGTTTCTGTTTCTGTTTCTGTTTCTGTTTCTGTTTCTGTTTCTGTTTCTAACAAGTATATCACTTAGTCATGATGAGGTTTCAATGCTTTTTCGTAGTTTTCAGAAACTTTGTCCCAGTTAATGACGCGGAAGAATTCCTTAATATAGTCTGGGCGACGGTTTTGGTAGTGCAAGTAGTATGCATGTTCCCAAACGTCTAAACATAGAATTGCTTTTTTGCCTTCCAATAAAGGATTGTCTTGGTTCGCAGAGGATGTGACTTCAAGATTGCCTTCTTTGTTTACTACAAGCCAAGCCCAACCAGAGCCAAAGCGCGTTGCTGCCGCAGCAGAGAAGCTTTCAACAAAAGCATCATAACCGCCAAGTTCAGCGTCGATAGCTTCTTTCAAAGGACCTTGCAATTTGGATGTATCTGGTTTTGTCATGATTTCCCAGAACATGGTGTGGTTCTTGTGACCGCCACCATTGTTGATAACCGCTTGGCGGATGTCCTCTGGCACATTAGCGATGTCGCCGAGGATGCAGTCAACACAGCCATAGGCTAGATCAGGGTATTTCGCGATAGCCGCATTCAAATTATTAACATACGCTTGATGATGCTTGTCATGATGCAATTTCATTGTTTCTGCGTCGATAACAGGCTCAAGATAATCGTAAGCATATGGTAATGGTGCGAGTTCGAAAGGTTTCATAGTAGTCCTCCTTAAATTTAGGGCATAGAACGATATTGGTTATTGCCTATTATCGTTCTTGTGAAAGCGTTTCGATGCACCTGCATCGGTTATTTATTATTGATATAAATTATCATTCTTTATTTATTGTACACATTATATAGAAAATCGTCAATATAAGCGGCCATAGAAAAAGGCTATAGGTTATCCTATAGCCTTTACATAATTTAATCAATATATAATTCGAATGCATCCATATTAAAGGTTCATTATATACTCTTGTACTTCCAACTAATACAGCTACTACAAGTACTTCAAACTAATACAGCTACTACAAGATTGATCAGTCAATGATGCACTGACACATTTTCATCGTCGTTAACGCCGCTTGGTGAGTCTCTTCTGTAACACCTGCACAGCAGTCAGAATCAACGTGAATAGGAACCTCTGGCAAGGCTGCTTTCAGCATAATCGCATTAGAAACAACGCAAATATCTGTGCAGAGACCGACGAGTGTAATAGACTCGATAGGATTTACCGCATTCATACCTTCTAAGCGCGTTACAAGCTCAAAGGATGCAAAGTTTGGCTTATCTACGAAGGATACAGGGCTCATAATAGGGCGACCTTCTGCGGCCTCGATTAAACCTTTCACAATATGCCAGCCCTCTGTGTTTTTCACACAGTGCGGCACTGGTAACATTTTCCCCTCTTGGCGCTCAAGATAATCTATACCATGCGTGTCGCGGGTAAAGATAATAGGCCCATCAAAGCTTTCAATTTTTTTGCGCACATTATCTACAATCAACTGCGCTTGCGTTGAACCAAGGGCACCATCTACAAAATCATTTTGCATATCGATAACAACTAGAACCTTTTGCATAGTTCCTCCCGTATATAGTCTACAAAAAATACATTAATTATTCACTACACTACTAGTTATACTCTTAATTCTTGATAACATCAATAGCAGTTATTTATTCTTTTTCCTCTGCTAACGCATGGCGCACTCGATCTGGTGTATTATGGGCTAATTTGCCTGCTGCAGCGGCCGCCACGGCACCTACAAGATCATCGAGGAATGTATTACAGCGACCACCTTCTTCGCTATCTAGTTTCTTAATAATACCCGGCTTTACCTTATCTAAATAGCCATAGTTCGTAAAGCCAATAGAACCGTACAGATTAACGATGGAGAAGGCTAAAATTTCATCGATGCCATAGAGGCTTTCATCATTAGCCACGATGCGTTGCAAAGGCTGAGACAGTTTATTTTGTTCCGTTAACTTGTCGAGCTCAATGCCCGTAATAATCGCATTGTGTACCTCTCGTTTTGAAAGCACGGATGCCACATGCTCACGGCACTCTTCAATCTTTAAATTCGGCATATACGGTTTTTGAACGTATAAAACGAGCTCTGCAATATCCTCTACCGTAACGCCACGCTCCGCCAGTAAGTCGTAAGTATATTTCTCTAAATCTTTTGTAGATTCCATAAGCGCTCCTTTATTTTTTCTTAGGCTTATCACCGGATAGCATAACAATACTAACTGGAATGGTGATCACCAACTCTTCCTCTGTATCCACATGCTTTGTATTCCAAGCCGCCTCTTTTGCAGCCTCTTCAAAGATGGGGTAAGCCTCTCGATCTAATTTCCAATTATTAGGACCCGCCTCGACAGCCACAATATTACCTTTATCATCGGTCTTAATCTCCACTGGAACAATCAAGGTACCGTCAGCACTCGTTTTGAAAGCCTCACTAGGAATGATGACATTATAAGAGATTTGTTGCTGTAATTCATAGGTACGCTTATCTGTAGGCTTTAAATCAGCCGCCAAAGAGCTAACAGTTCCTATTGTAGACGCCAATAAGGCTAGTAACACAACACGTTTTAACATAGTTTCCTCTCCCTAAATACTCTCACACTACACGCAGTATACGTTGATTATACCACGAAAAAAATCCCTACCAAACGCATCGGTAGGGATTCCTTAGATTAGATTTTCTTAACCATTTCAGATTTCAATGCCATCGCACCGAAACCATCGATTTTGCAATCGATGTCATGGCCATCGCTAGCGCCCGTAATGAGGCGAATATTTTTTACGCGCGTACCTTGTTTCAAGATGCCCGCACCTTTTACCTTGAGGTCTTTTACAACAACAACTGTATCGCCATCAGCTAGCTCGTTGCCGTTAGCATCGCGAATGATACCTGCTTCAGCTGCAGCTTGCGCGTCAGCCGCTGTCCATTCATTGCCACACATAGGGCAGATAAACATATGACCGTCTTCGTATGTGTACTCGTCGCCGCACTTAGGGCAGTTAGGTAAATTTGCCATTTAGATCTCCTTTTCTCACTACATAATGAAAGTATTATACCATATAATACCTATGACTATCCTTATATTTGTGTAAAAGTTGTACGAAATTAATTCGTATTTTTCAATATTCAAAATCCGCTATATACTAATAACGAAAGAGCCATTAACGTGAGTTAGGTTCATCTCCGTCTTTTCGAGGGAGGTGACATTATGACTGTATACGAAGCATTATCATTAATGATTTTATTCGCTACCCTCGTAGTGTTAATTCTTAAAAAGTAACTAGTAAATAGTTACAAAATAAGATAAACCTAACGTTTAAGACTAAGTACTGCAATACTTAGACACGTTAGGTTTATCAAATTCCTAATTCTTTGATGAGCCTAACGCCTAGAACACGTTAACTGGCTCTTTTGTACTTATAGTATAGTCTGAATTCTAGAGACTGTCAATTTACTACCCAAGTCGTTTACGCAAGATGGCATAGAGAATCATGCTAATAATTACACTCATAACAGCTTGAATGGTATTAGTTACAATACCGGCAATGGCTACGCCTGGATCGAATACAAAGTATTCGGCGATAAAGTAGCCTGCTACGATGATAATGCCACCTACGATAGTTGCCACCAAGGCAGAGGTAGTTGTCTTATTGTTATAGACAGTACCGACAAGATAGCCTTCAATGCCTTTCACCACGAAGGTGATTGGTACAAAGACTGCGTAGCCGAGGAATAAATCAGCTAACGCTGGGCCGATAGCACCAATATAGGCGCCATATTTTCGACCTAATAATAGAGCTGACGTCATAATAACGACATCTCCAACATTGAAATAGCCGCGAATGCCAGGTACTGGAATTTTCGTGTACATGGTAAACAGTGTTGCGAGGGCAATCAATACGGCTGTGAGTACTAACGCGGACGTAGTACTGCGGTTTTGAACGTGTTGCATAGCGTCCTCCTTATAAAAATAGACATGTGACTATATCCATCACATGTCTATACTATATACCTTTATGGTAACACCTGCAAATACATAGAATTAACTATAAAAATACTATTAACAGTACTCTTCAAAACGTTCCTCTACATTGTAGAGAACCTCGCAATCACAGCCGCCACCTTCGTTGATAATCCAGTCTAGTACGCTTTCAACATCTACCTTTTGTTTTTCTAAAAACTCTCTTGTGAAAGTCAGACTATGATCGCAACCGTCATTTGTTTCTAATTTCTCGTCTACATAGTCAAAGAGATTCCAAAACAACTCTTCATCCATAGGTAAGCTATCTTTAAAATTCTGTTTTTCTTTAGCTTTATAGTCTTTCAATAATTCCTTTTTACGCGCTTTGTCCATTATGATTACTTCCTTTTATGTCTTATAAGTTATAGCTCATGACTTATATCTCAAGCCTTATTGCTCATATAATTCTGGTCGTTCTAAAACTGTGCCATATTTTAATTTTGGTAGTTTAACAAATTGAGGATACAACTGCTTAACCTCTTTACAAGATTTTAACGTAAGATGTTCTAGATTATTAAGTTCTAAAATGGGAGAGTAGTCTTTATCTATCACCTTTGCCGTTAAAAAGCTAAAAAAGCGCAACTGTTTCATATGGCGTAGAAATTCTAAGGATTGAACCTTAAG
>URZS01000038.1 GCA_900552445.1 uncultured Veillonella sp.
ACTTTAGAGTGTAAAAATTTGGTGAGATTTTATTAATTTCTATACGAATTTTAAGTATATACTTTCATTTTGGGCATTAGACGGTTAACCTATAAATCGTATATACTAAAAAGCCGAAAATACTCGAAATATGATAAAATAATAGAATGGAAAAATGACACGTGAAAGGAGGTACCCATGGATCAACAGGGAATAACAAAACAAGACAATCTAAAACAACCAGTTACGACAAAACAAGAAACTGTTAAACAACCAGTTGTGACAAAGCAACAAGCACTGCGCATGTTAGAAACTTACTTTGGGTATACCTCCTTTAGACCGGCCCAAGAGGCTCCGATTGCCTCCTTATTACGCAATGAAGATGTGATTGGCATCATGCCGACGGGGGCAGGCAAGTCCATTTGCTTTCAGATTCCGGCACTCTGCAAGGCGGGCCTTACTATTGTGTTCTCTCCACTGATTTCTCTTATGAAAGACCAAGTAGATGGTCTATTAGTGCAGAATATACCAGCGGCACTTATCAATAGTACGCTTACGCAAGCGGAGTTTAATAAGACCATGTACGAAGTGCGTAGCGGTAAGATTAAGCTCTTATATATTGCACCGGAGCGACTAGGGTCTAATTTTTTCTGCAATGTGCTACGAGCGTTGCCTATTGCTCAAGTCATCGTGGATGAGGCTCATTGTATTTCGGAGTGGGGCCATGACTTTAGGCCGTCCTATCGCCTCATCGGTGAGTGGCTCAATTCACTACCAAAGCGTCCTATTGTAGGGGCTTTCACAGCGACGGCTACGAAATATGTAGAAAATGATATCAAGAAATTATTAGGTCTAGATAAGGCAAATGTGTATGTAACGGGCTTTGATCGGCCTAATTTATCGTTCTCTGTCATTCGTACACCAAAGCGCATGGATTATGTGGTTCACTATGTGCGCCAACATGCCAACGAAAACGGTATTATCTATTGTGCGACGCGCAAGGATGTAGATCGAGTGTATGAAAATCTAACCCGTGCTGGAATTAAGGTGGGCCATTATCACGGTGGGCTCAGTGATGAGGTGCGCCGTGAGATGCAAAACGCTTATGCAGATGATAAACTGCAAGTCATGGTGGCTACCAATGCTTTTGGTATGGGCATCGACAAGAGTAATGTGCGCTATGTGTTGCACTACCAAATGCCGCGCAATATGGAGTCTTACTATCAAGAGGCAGGGCGCGCAGGTCGTGATGGGGCTCCTGCAGAATGTATTTTGCTCTACAGTGGACAGGATGTACAGGTTCATAAGTATTTGATTGAACAGTCTATCGAGACGCCTGAGCGACAAGAGGTGGAGCTTCGTAAATTACAGTCTATGATTGACTATTGTTTCTGCAGTCATTGTTTACGTAAATATATGCTTAACTATTTTGGTGAAAGCACGGTTTGGACTACTTGCGATAATTGTAGTTCCTGTAAAGGATCCGGTGATAAGGTAAATGTAACAAAAGAGGCGAAGGCTATCTTCCGTGCTATAATGGGGACCGATGAGCGCTATGGTGCCTCTATGATTACCTCTATCGTGCGCGGTGAGCGAACTGACCGTATTATGCGAGCAGGCCACGATGCACTGCCTGTATTTGGTTTACTAAGTAATGTAGACGAGAAATCTATTAAAGGGCTCATCCAACAGTTTGTAGCTTCTGGGTACTTGCGTAGTTCTTCAGGTAAATATCCTGTACTATCCTTGACGGCTGGTGCTGAGGAGGTCCTCGGTGGACATAAAGAGGTAGAGGAAATCAGGCAACATGTGTCGGTACCATCACGAACTAGTCGGTCTGCAACTACTACATCGCGAGGAAAATCTAGTTCCGGGTCGGGTGGTTTATTTGAACATTTACGACAACATCGTAAGCGCTTAGCCGAAGAGGCAGGGCTTCGACCATATCTTATCTTCCCCGATACAGTACTTATTGACCTAGCCAATTTACGACCAACTACATTAGGTGAGTTTGGCAATGTTAAAGGTGTAGGGGAAGCAAAATTGAAAAAATATGGCCTCAGTTTTTTACAGGCCATTGCAGAATATAAGGGATAATAAATTTTACTGTATATATGGTAGTACTATGTATTTTTTAGTATGATAGTACTATATATTGTAAGATATAAGGTTAGTATTATTCGACGTAGTATACATAGATTTAGGGGGACATATGAGTCTAGCAGATACACAATACCTCGGTATTATTGAAAATATTTTAGAACACGGCACGTATGGTCAAAATCGTACCGGTGTTGCAACTTATAAATTGCCACATCAAATTATGCAATTCGACTTGCAAGAGGAATTTCCCATTTTGACTACAAAATTTGTAGCTTTCAAAACGGCGGTAAAAGAATTGTTATGGATTTGGCAAATGCAATCTAACGATGTACGCAAATTACAAGAAATGAACGTGCGCGTATGGGATGAGTGGATGCGTGAAGATGGCACTATTGGTAAGGCCTATGGTTACCAAATTGCAAAGTACAAACAACTTGATAATCTCATCAAGACTATCAAGGAAGATCCTGATAGCCGTCGTATGATTGTTACATTGTGGAATATTGAAGATTTAGATGATATGGCATTGCAACCATGTGCGTATGAAACATTATGGGACGTAGCTGATGGCAAGTTGAACTGCATGCTCATCCAACGCAGTGGCGATATGGGCCTTGGCGTTCCATTTAATACAGCTCAATATGCTGCATTACAATGCATGATTGCCCAAGTAACAGATCTTAAACCTGGTAAATTTACTCATGTTATCAACAATGCTCATGTCTATGAAAACCATGTAGAAGCATTGCGCGAGCAATTAGCACGTCGCGATCAAGCGTTGCCAGCTCCAAAGATTATTGTGAATCCTGAGGTAAAAGACTTCTATGACTTCACACCAGAGGATGTTAAATTAGACGGGTATGAACATCTAGGTAAATTGTCCATGACAGTTGCCGTATAGCATTAATTGAAAGAGGCTAGTATGTTAGCATTAATCGTAGCCGTAGCACATAATCGTGTGATCGGTAAAGATAATACCTTGATTTGGCACTTGCCGAATGATTTGAAATTCTTTAAAGAGAAAACTACAGGTCATGTCATCATTATGGGCCGTAAGACCTTTGA
This sequence comes from uncultured Veillonella sp., assembly GCA_900552445.1. GTDB lineage: Bacteria > Bacillota > Negativicutes > Veillonellales > Veillonellaceae > Veillonella. The sequence continues at coordinate 3,148 of URZS01000038.1, forward strand.
AAGTTTGCCATTCTTGTTGCCAAACCGTGAGCACTGGGTGATTACCCGTGATAAGGGCTTTGATGCACCAGAAGGGGTTAAGATTTTCCATAGTCCTGAGGCGGCTGCAGAAGCGGCACGCGCTCTTGATGCGGCCTATGTTATCGGCGGTGCTCAAGTATATGAGGCTTTCTTGCCGTACGTGGATACGATGTACATTACAGAAGTAGACCACGAATTTGAAGGGGATGCATTTTTCCCAGAATTCTCAGAGGAGGCTTTCACCATTGAATCCGTTGTAGACGGCGTGGTGGATGAGAAGAATACATATCCTCATCGTTTTGTAACCTATCGCAGAAAGGCATCTAAATGAGTGAAAGAATGTTTGCCATTATTGGCAGTGAATTAAATGTTAAGCCAAAGCAGGTGCAAGCTGCCGTAGAATTATTGGACGAAGGCAATACAGTGCCATTTATTGCGCGTTACCGTAAAGAAGTAACGGGTGAATTGCAAGATGAGCAATTGCGCACCATTGAAGAACGCATTAAATATCTGCGCAATTTGGAAACACGTCGCCAAGAAATCATTGCATCTATTACAGAGCAAGAAAAGATGACCGACGAGTTGATGAAGTCCTTAGAAGCAGCAACAAAGCTTCAAGAGTTAGAGGATCTCTATTTGCCGTATCGTCCTAAGAAACGTACACGTGCTATGATTGCCCGTGAACGTGGGTTGGAGCCGTTAGCGGAAATGATCCTTAACGATACAGTTACCTCTGGTGATCCCCTAGAGATTGCTAAAGAATTTGTAACGGAAGAGGTGCCAACTCCAGAGGATGCTATTCAAGGTGCATCCGATATCGTAGCGGAAATTGTTAGCGATAGTGCAGACTTCCGTGCGTATTTGCGTAAAAAGATGTGGAACGAAGGCTTTATTCAAGCTGAGTTGACTGGTGATGAAGAGGTACAACAACAGTTCTTGCAATACGCAGAATATGCTGAACCAGTTCGCCAAATGCCGTCTCATCGTATCTTGGCGGTTAATCGTGGTGAAAAATTAGGGGCTTTGAAATTAGCCCTTACCGTACCAGGTGATACGTATGTTGCTTACATGGTGCAAAAGTTAGAGAAAAATCCAAAATCCATCTTCGGAGACTATAAAGCGGCTGCAGTAGCCGATGCGTATAAACGTCTCATTTTCCCTGCTTTAGAGCGTGATATTCGTAATGAGTTGACGGAAAATGCGGACGAACAAGCTATTAAGGTATTTGGTGTAAACCTTAAAAACTTATTGTTACAACCGCCTTTGGCAGGCCACGTTATCATGGGCCTTGATCCTGGTTACCGTACAGGTTGTAAGATGGCTATTATCGACCAACAAGGTAATGTGCTAGATTATGGTGCCTACTATTTAACTAATAGTGAAAAGCTTCGCAAAGAAGCGCAAAAGGTATTGGCTGATAAAATCCGCAAGTTTAAGGTTACTCTCTTATCTATTGGTAATGGTACTGCATCCTATGAAACAGAGCAGTTTGCTTCCACCATGATTGAAGAGGAAAAATTAGACTGCCACTATATCATCACCAATGAAGCAGGTGCATCTGTTTACTCTGCTTCTAAATTAGCTATCGATGAATTACCAGATTTAGACGTAACCATACGCGGTGCTGTATCGATTGCGCGCCGTGTACAAGATCCATTGGCTGAATCTGTTAAGATTGATCCAAAATCTATCGGTGTAGGTCAATACCAACATGACGTAAATCAAAAACAGTTGACTCATACTTTAGATCAAGTCGTTGAAACTGTAGTTAACCATGTTGGGGTAGAGCTCAATACGGCATCTCCTGCTATTTTGCAACATATTGCAGGCATCTCTAGCACGGTGGCTAAAAATATCGTTGCATACCGTCAAGAGAATGGTGTATTTAAAAGCCGTAAAGAATTGTTGAAAGTACCTCGCTTAGGTCCTGCGGCGTTCACGCAATGTGCCGGTTTCCTTCGCTTGCAACACGGTAAAAATCCACTAGATAATACATCTGTTCATCCTGAGTCCTATGAATTGGCAGAACGCATTATTGGTGAATTAGGCTTTACCTTAAAAGATTTGCAAGATAAAGCACAACTAGAAGCGTTACAAGTGAAATTACCTCTTGTAGATGCAGAAAAAATGGCTGCTAAACTTGATGCGGGCGTACCGACTGTACGAGATATCTTAGGGGCTTTGGCTAAACCAGGTCGTGACCCTCGTGAAGATTTGCCAGCACCTCTTACTAGAAAACATGTAGTAAGCCTTGAAGATATTCAAGTTGGTACTGTTGTAAAAGGTACTGTTCACAACGTAGTTGATTTTGGTGCCTTCGTAGACTTTGGTCTTAAAACGAATGGTCTTTTGCATCGTAGCGAACTTTGTAACAGCCGTCAACATCCATCTGATGTGCTTGCTGTAGGCGATATTATTGAAGCTCAAATTATTTCTGTTGATGTAAAACGCAATCGTATCGGTTTATCTGTAAAAGCATTACAACCAGAAAAACCAAAGAATAATGATGGTAACCGCAATAGAAATAACAACGGACAACGTCAAAACAACAATCGTAACAATAACCGTAATAATGACCGTAATAATAACCGTAACAATGGTGGTTGATAAAAAAAATAATATCAATTGGAAATTATTATTGAGAATTACTTTTGACTAAAAGTAATGGTCCGCAAAACCGCACTCTCTATGGTTTTAGAGGGTGCGGTTTTTCTATATAACTAAAAGCTATGTATATTAATGCGGAATGGATATATCAAAAATGATATACCTTATTGAAAAATTTAGATATAAAGCGTATGATGAGATTACAGGGGAGATCTTCCTCAATATATGTTCCTGAATAGGAGGTAATGCTATGAGCTTGAACCTTAAAGAAAGATATGGACTTTTAATTAATAATGAATGGGTAGCTGCATCTGACGGCGCTGAATTCAATGTATATAACCCTGCTAATGGCGAACAACTCGCTATCTGTGCAGAGGCTACGAAAGATGATGTTGATAAAGCGGTAGACGCTGCAACAGAAGCTTTTAAAACTTGGAAAACAGTATCTCAAGTAGAGCGCGCTGATTACTTGTTAAAAATTGCTGACGCTATTGATGCTCACAAAGAGCACTTGGCACAAGTTGAAACATATGACAATGGTAAACCAATCCGTGAAACTTTGAATGTAGATATTCCACTTGGTGCTGACCATTTCCGTTACTTCGCAGGCGTACTTCGTTCCGAAGAAGGCTCCGCACAAGTATTTGATGAAAATACATTGAGCCTCATCGTTCGTGAACCGATTGGCGTTGTAGGTCAAGTAGTACCTTGGAACTTCCCATTCCTAATGGCTGCTTGGAAATTGGCACCAGCTCTTGCAGCAGGTTGTACAGTTGTTATCAAACCTTCTAGCCATACATCCCTTAGCCTTTTAGTATTAGGCGATATTTTGAAAGAAATCTTACCTCCAGGTGTTGTGAATATCGTAACTGGTAAAGGCTCTAAATCTGGTCAATATATCCTTGATCATCCTGGTTTCAGCAAACTTGCTTTCACAGGCTCTACAGAAGTAGGCCTTGATGTATATAAAGCAGCATCTGAACGCTTGATTCCTGCTACATTGGAATTAGGTGGTAAATCTGCGAATATCTTCTTTGAAGATGCAAACTGGAAACAAGCTCTTGATGGGGCAATGCTCGGTATCCTCTTCAACCAAGGTCAAGTATGCTGCGCAGGTTCCCGTATCTTCGTACAAGATACAATTTATGATAAATTTGTAGCTGAACTTTCCGCTTTATTTGATAAAGTAAAAGTTGGCTTACCTTGGGACGAATCTACACAACTTGGTTCCTTGATTTATGAAGATCAAGTTAAGAAAGTACTTAGCTATGTAGAACTTGCTAAAGAAGAAGGCGCTCGCGTTGCAGCTGGTGGTGTACGCGTTACTGACGGCGAACTTGGTAAAGGTTGCTTCATTAGACCTACACTTATCGTAGACGCTACAAATGATATGCGCGTAGCTCGTGAAGAAATCTTCGGTCCTGTAGCTGTTGTAATTAAATTCCACAGCGAAGAAGAAGTTATCGAACAAGCTAATGACAGCTTATACGGTCTTGGCGGTGGCGTATTCACTCAAAACCTCAACCGTGCGATCCGCGTAGCTCGAGCAATCGAAACAGGTCGTATGTGGGTAAATACATATAACTCCATCCCAGCAGGCGCACCATTTGGTGGTTACAAACAATCTGGTATCGGCCGTGAAACTCACAAAGTTATCCTTGAACACTACACTCAAATGAAAAATATCATTATTAACTTAAGCGATAAACCATCTGGTTTCTACGATTTAGATTAATACTATACAACTCTCCAATAAACTATAACAATAGCTTATTATCTGTAAAAGGATACGGTATGCTATAATTGTAGCCATATAAAATCGTATTGTTTAGAGAGGGCTATTATGAATTTTAAGAGAGTGTTTAATTCCATAAATGAGTTTTCTAATTTGGATAAAGATACCTTTGAAGCATTAGCTATTAATGCGATTAAAAATAGGAAGGCGTTGCAGTTAGGGCCATTAGAAAATCAAACCCTAAGGCAATACTTAAACAAATAGAGTAAATGCATAGTGAAGAATATTTGTACTAGATAAAAATAAGGAGTATCAAATTAATGAATCCTATTCCCATCAAAAAATTGTATAATCCTCAATATGATTTGTTATCTACTAGCGATAGAATGGAATTATTAAATAAGATTGGAAAAATATATAATTTAGAATTAATATGCTTTAAAGAATTTACTGCCTTTGGAAAATCCACATATACAGCGGTATATCGTTCACATGATGGTATAGAATTTGTATTTGTTCCTGGAGATACTG
>URZS01000039.1 GCA_900552445.1 uncultured Veillonella sp.
TTTCCCTTTCTTCGATGAAAAGTCCTTTCCATCGGTGACCATATCTTCTTCAATTTTTGTCAACTCAATAAGCTCTTTTACATCTTTAGAGACAGACTTAGGCGTAATATTATGTTCAATATTATAAGCCTCTTGCACGGCACGACGACGATCGGTTTCATCGATAGCGCGCTGCATAGAACCTGTTATGCGGTCTGCATACATGATAACGTGACCATTCACATTACGAGCGGCACGACCGATAGTTTGAATCATAGCCGTATCGGAACGCAAGAAACCTTCCTTATCCGCATCTAAGATAGCTACTAAAGAAACCTCTGGCATATCGAGGCCTTCACGAAGCAAGTTGATACCAACTAGTACATCGAATACACCAGCTCGTAAGTCCCGAATAATTTCGGCACGCTCGATGGTAACGATATCCGAGTGGAGGTATCGAACGCGAACGCCCATTTCCTTCAAGAACTCTGTTAAATCCTCTGCCATTTTCTTTGTTAAGGTCGTAACGAGGACACGCTCATTCTTAGCAGCTCGCTTATGAATTTCACCGAGCAAGTCATCCATTTGTCCCTTAATAGGACGAATCTCAATGGATGGATCAAGTAGACCGGTAGGACGAATAATTTGCTCTGCAATATTCGTTTGTACTTCCATTTCGTATGGACCAGGCGTAGCGGACACATAGACAATTTGATTGATACGCTCCACAAATTCATCGAATTTAAGCGGTCTATTATCAAGTGCTGAAGGCAGACGGAAGCCATATTCGATAAGTGATTCTTTACGTGCACGGTCACCATTGTACATGGCACGCACTTGAGGTATCGTTACATGAGACTCGTCCACCATGATGAGGAAATCATCTGGGAAATAGTCTATCAATGTATATGGTGCCTCTCCAGCCTTACGTTCAGACATGTGGCGGGAATAGTTTTCGATGCCCGAGCAATAGCCCATTTCTTGCATCATTTCTATATCGTAACGGGTACGCTGTTCAAGACGTTGAGCCTCCAATAGACGATCAGCAGCTTTCAACTTAGCTAACTGTTCTTCTAACTCAGCCTCAATACGCTCTACAGCAATACGCATCTTATCTTTCGTAGTTACATAGTGAGATGCTGGATAGACCGCAACGTGCTTGCGTTCAGCAATCACTTCACCAGTCAAAGCATCTACCTCAACGAGGCGATCGATTTCATCGCCGAAAAGTTCCACCCGAATGGCTCTTTCACTATACGCAGCAGGGAAAATCTCGATAGTATCCCCTTGTACACGGAAGGTACCGCGGATAAAGTTCATATCATTTCTCGTATATTGAATGTCTACGAGTTTAGACAGAATTTCATCGCGAGATTTCGTCTGACCTAAGCGCAAAGACAGCACCAGTTCAGAGTAATCCTCAGGGTCACCTAAGCCGTAAATACAGCTAACAGAGGCAACGATGATCACATCGCGACGTTCAAAGAGGCTCATCGTAGCGCTATGTCGCAGTTTATCGATTTCATCATTAATAGACGCATCCTTCTCGATATACGTATCGCTAGAAGGAATATACGCTTCTGGTTGATAGAAATCGTAGTAAGACACAAAGTATTCTACCGCATTATTAGGGAAGAAGCTTTTAAACTCACTACATAGCTGGGCAGCTAAGGTTTTATTATGGGCAATAATCAGAGTTGGCTTTTGAACGGCCTCGATAACCTTAGCCATTGTAAAGGTTTTACCTGTACCAGTGGCACCGAGCAAAACTTGGGCCCATTCACCGCGTTCAATACCTTCTGTTAAAGACTGAATCGCAGTTGGTTGGTCCCCTGTAGGCGTAAAGGGCGCCTCCACTTTAAATGGTTGGCCCCCTTCGTAATTATATGTATTATGTTTCATTACTGTTCATCCTGATGTTTACGGATAGCTTTAAGTTCTTCCTCTGATAGACGGCGCCCTGCATTTTCCGCTTGGTTCAAAGTATCCTCACCCTCTAATACTTCGATGAGCATAGCAATGGAAAAGCGATCCAATGTAGGCGTAGTCTTTTGGATTTCATCAGCCATCATCCAATCTGATTCAGTATAGTTATTAATACGTTCTGTAATTTCTTCCCAGTTTGAAAGTAGTAATCTCGTAATAGGACGATATAATTCAATGCCGAAATACTCGATTAAGCTAACAATCTTATTCATATTTTCTAGGCTAACATTACATTCATTTTTTTTATTTTCAGATTCTACATATTCAAGTAAGAATTCCCGGTTATATTTATTTGTCACCTTGAATCATTCCTTTATTAAATAGTGCATTAGCAAATTCTTTTGCATTAAATGGACGCAAGTCATCCATGCCTTCGCCGACGCCGATCCAGCGAACAGGTACGCCTAATTCCTCTTTAATAGAGATAACTACGCCACCTTTTGCTGTACCATCAAGTTTAGTAACAACAATACCATTTACTGGTACTGCTTGTCCAAATAATTTGGCTTGGCTTACTGCATTTTGACCTGTAGTGCCATCTAACACGAGCAAGGTTTGATGTGGAGCCCCTTCTACGTGGTTATTCGCTACGCGGCCCATCTTTTTAAGTTCTTCCATAAGGTTCACTTTTGTGTGTAGACGACCAGCTGTATCGACGATAACAAGGTCTGCATTACGAGCTTTTGCCGCTTCCATTGCATCGTATACAACGGCTGCAGGATCAGCGCCTTCTTTATGTTTTACGATAGGCACACCTACCCGATCAGCCCAGATAGATAATTGATCAGCTGCAGCGGCACGGAATGTATCGCCTGCAGCGATAATAACCTTTTTACCTTCTTTAGTGTAATAGTTAGCTAACTTAGCGATAGTCGTAGTTTTACCAACACCGTTGACACCTACTACAAGAATAACTTCTGGATGATGTAATGTAATTTCATCTTCTTGGTCAACTAGCATTTCAGTGATGCGGTCCTCCATAAACGGCATTACATCACCAGTATTGTTGATGATACCTTCTGTTACACCACGACGAATTTCTCTCATCAAGTATTCTGTCGTTTTAGGACCAAGGTCACTAGTGAGCATAACTGCTTCTAAATCATCTAAGAAATCATCATCAATTTGAGCATAACCGATAACGATACTTTCTACGTTTTTTACAAAGGACTTACGAGTTTTCTCCAAGCCCTCTTTAATTCTATCAAAGAATCCAAATGCCATTATGCTAGATCCTCCTTCACATCTTCAAATGCTACTGTTAATAATCGCGATACGCCTCGTTCAACCATGGTCACCCCTTGTAATACTTCGGCTGCTTCCATCGTCTTTTTACGGTGCGATACTACGATAAATTGTGTTTCTTTATTTACCCGTTTTAAGTAAGAACTAAATCGTTCTACATTGGCTTCATCGAGAGCTGCATCAACTTCATCAAGCACGCAGAACGGCGCTGGACGATAGTCTAGGAACGAGAACAATAAAGCAATAACCGTAAGGGCACGCTCGCCACCGGATAACAAGGTCAATTGTTGACGTTTCTTCCCTGGTGGCTGGATGTAGAAGTCGATACCACCAGTTAAGATATTATCTGGATCAGTCAGTACGATTTGGGCTGTACCACCGCCAAACAATTGACTAAATACCTCTTGGAATCTACGGCCTACCACATCTAATACATCGTATAGCTGTGTACTCATAGCCTTATCCATTTCAGCAATAACCGCTTGCAATTGCTCCTTTGCCGTATCTAAATCTGCTAACTGTGTGGATAAGAAATCATAACGCTCTTTAGTTTCCTCGTATTCTTCAACAGCATTAGGATTGACTGGACCAAGCTCAGTAATTTCTGCCATTAAACGAGCTTGCTCATCCTTCCAATCATTAACGGAACCTTCAATGCGAAGGGCTTGTGCATCTTCTAAGGTAAAGCCTAACCCTTGTAGCTCTTCTACAAAGCGTTCACAGTCCATGCGATAACGAGTAATTTTACCTTCCATATCCACAAGACGACTTTGAACTACCTTATAGCGTTGGTTCAATCGGTCTTGCTCGCTCAAGATCGCTTCCAATTCCTCACGACCTGCAGATGTATTTTCATAGGCCTCATCGCGAAGTGCACGCAATCGTTCAACCTCCGCTGTAGCCACAGCTAGTTCCCGGTCAGCCAATTCTTTAGCCTTAGGTAGCTCCACTTCACAGCGCTCTGTAGTACTAATTAACAAATTACGTAACGGTGTTAAGCGCTCTACAATGTTAGCAATGGATTGATTACGTTGTTCTCGCTGAGTTTCACGTTCCTTAATGGTTTGTCGCAACGTATCACAGGTAAGTCGAGCCTCTGTAAAAGCTTCATAAGCCTCTTGCTGCACCTTTTGTAATACAGTTAACCGCTCCATTAAGGCCCCTTGATTACCATCTACACCGTGGTCTTCTTGCAAAGAAGCCAATGCTGTTTCTTGGTCTTTCAAGTTAGCCGTTGTACTAGCTAAATCAATATCGATTTGTAATAAACGTTGCTCTTCTTCACGGAGAACACGTTTTTTACGCTCCATTTGATGTTGAATATTTTCTACCTTTGTTTCGCTAGCCACATACAGTAAGTTCGTATGTTGGTAGCTTTCATCAAGGGTAGCTCGTTCTTTTTCAGCTTCCTCAACCCGTTTTTCAAGGTTTTCCAAGCTAGCTGTTAAGGAACGAATTTGGTCTTCAATTTGAAGGAGCTCTTGTTCAAGGCTAGCCGCCTCTTCCTTACGGCTCAATACAGAGGCACGCTTACGTTTTGTAGCACCACCAGTTAAAGAGCCACCAGGTTGGAACTGTTCCCCCGTAAGGGTTACAATGCGTAATTGTTGATTATATTTTTTTTGTAGACCAATAGCATCATTCATGGAGGATACTACCAAGGTGCGCCCCAATAAGTATTGGAAAATATGAGCGTATGTATTATCAAAGGAGATACAATCAACAGCCGTACCTATGACACAACTTTCATGTAAAGCCGGCGTATCATAGGGTTTACCTTTTACAGAATCCATCGGTAAGAAGGTTACGCGACCACCCTGGATAGATTTCAAATAATTGACACCCTCAGCTGCTGCACGAGCTGTAGTAGTCACAACGTGGTTAACACTACCACCTAATGCCGTTTCAATAGCCGTAGTATATTTATCTTCTACCGTAAAGAGATCACCAACAGCACCTGTAATTTGTTCGCGCCAAGAGCCTTTACCGTTTAGGATATTCTTAGTACCTTCTAAATAGCCTTCATGTTGTTCTTCCCATTGGGCTAATAGTTCGATACGACCTTTAACACGTTGCTCTTGGGTACGTAATTTTTGTAATTCTTTGCGTTCTTCACGAGCTTGCAGGGCTGCTTCTTTACCGCTATCAACGAGGGCTTGTCGTTGTGCAGAAATAGCAGTAAATTTCTGACCAAGTGTTTCATATTCACTGCGAGCTGCTTGTAGTTCAGTATCTACTTGAGCTATTTCAGTCTTCAAAACCTCACATTGTTTTGTAGACTCTTCCTTACGAGCTTCTAAGCTACGAATACTAGCCTTTGCCGTTTCAATGGCACTCACAACCTCTAATTGACGTTGCTCAAAGGCCTCTCGATTAGATTGTAAGGATTGGAACTTCGCTTGCTCAGCACTTACATCTTCAACAGCTTTTTTATAATTAGCCTCTAACTCTTTTAGGTTAGACTCTTTTTCGATTAATTGAGCACTTTCATCTTGAATCAATTGATTTAAAATTCGCAATTGTTGTTCTTCGCCCTTTTGAGTAGCTTCCAATTCGCTAATACGCATAGATGTTTCATCTAATTCACGACGAGCTGTCTTCAACTGCTCGTCTAACAGACGTAAATGACCTGCTAAACGCTCTTCATCACGCTGCTTTTCCGTATATTGAGCTTCCCACAACTTGAGCTGTTCTTGTTCTTTTGTTGATGACGATTGCAAAGTATGGCGGCGAGCTTCCAATTTAGACAATTCAGTTTGAAGCTCAATCTCTTCATCCTTAAATGCAATATTATCATTTTCAAAACGAGTTAATAAACGATCAGAGGTCTTATAATTGTGAAAGGCAAGTGCACCATCATAATCGCGTTTAGCACGGCTTAAAGACATATATTTTTTAGTCTTTTCCGCTTTTTCAGACAAAGGTCCTAGTTGCTCTTCAATAGTTGCCATTACATCTCGTACACGTTCCATATTTCGGTCTGTACTAGCAATGCGACGCAATGCATCCTCTTTGTTGATCTTGAATCGTGAAATACCAGCTACGTCTTCAAAGATAAGACGCCGTTCTTCAGGCTTAGAGTTTAAAATAGCATCAATACGGTTCTGACCGATGATAGCCATAGAATCTCTACCGAGACCTGTATCGGCTAGTAAAAGATGAATATCCTTTAAACGACAAGCTCGCTTATTGATGAAGAATTCACTTTCACCAGTACGATATATACGACGTGTGATAGCCACCTCTGCCATATCTAAATCTAATTGATGGTCACTATTATCAAATACGAGGGTAACCTCTGCAGCACTCATAGGCTTGCGCTTTTCCGTACCAGAGAAGATAATATCCTCTGCTTTTTGACCACGTAAGTTACGGACATTGGATTCCCCTAAAACCCATTTCATAGCATCCGTAATATTACTTTTACCACTTCCGTTAGGCCCAATAACGGCAGTCATTCCTGGTGAGAATTTTACAACCGTCTTATCTGCAAACGATTTAAAGCCCTTTAATTCTAACCGAAGTAATTGCATGACTGCCTCCTTTCTACTAACAACCCCAAATAATCATATCTTTTATTATAACACATATTGTAGGCCATCAATACAGCAACGAACAGTATTTCTCGTACTATCTTCATACCAATTAATGTTTATATGAGGATATTTTTCTTGAAAGTATAACATATTCCTATTTTTAAGGCCTCGTACCTTGGATGTTAAACTACGGGGATAGAAAACACCTATATTTAAAGCTATAAAAGTATTTGCTTGTCCCCATATATTCCACTGTGAAAGTTCCTTATTAATAAAGGATTCTATATGTTCATTAATACAGCGTTCTATGCATTGTTTATACTGTTCATTTACGACGAGTTCACCCATAGCTGGCTCATACGGACCTGCTACCAAACTATTTCCTGAGTCGAGTTCTTCCGTGCTTTGTAACCCTGTACGTATAACTTCAATGTTATGCCGTTCAAACCAGTCCTTTAAAAATGCACAATATGTAATAGCTTGCTCGGTACTCAATGGCTCGTATTCACCAGCTCTATATTGATCGGCTAACTCCGTATTCTCTATAACAAGAACAGGATAGATTCGCACAAAATCTGGTTTTAATTTAACTACAGTTATAGCTGTTTCTAGAATTGTATGCCAAGTTTCCCCTTTTAGTCCTGGTAAAAGCTGAACACCTACAGTCATACCACGCTGCTTTAATCGCGTAACAGCCTCTACTACCTCTTGTGCGGTGTGACCGCGCTTAGCATCCACTAAGATACCATCATTCATGGACTGCACACCAAGTTCTACTGTTTTTACCCCGTAAGACTGTAACAAAGTAATTGCTTCGTCACCTACAGCATCAGGCCGCGTAGAACAGCGTATACCATCAATGATGCCTCGCTTAAGCATCTCAGAAGCAGGAGCTAATAATTGATGTTGTAAATCTGTATGAATAGCTGTAAACGAACCACCATAAAAGGCGACTTCCCAAAACTTATCGTTTCGTTTACTCCCTACATAATCTGTAATCGTTTCTTTAATATAATCCGGTGTTAGGTGACTAATACCAGATTGGCCTGTAATACGAGACTGATTACAAAAGGTACACACATAGGGACAACCTACATGAGGTATAAAAAAAGGAATCATACCAAATGGTTTCATAGACACCTCCCCTTCTTATAAA
>URZS01000040.1 GCA_900552445.1 uncultured Veillonella sp.
GTGACTGGAGTTCAGACGTGTGCTCTTCCGATCTACAGCTAACATGTAATCTTTTGGGAACTCTACACCTTCTAATGCAGCATAGATTTCCGTTCTATTACAGGTAGATAATATAACGCATTCTGATATACAGTCGAATTCATAGAGGCGGTTCAGTGCTGATGCTACCTCGTCCTTATCAAACGAGAAACGTTCACGCACCTCTACAGCGGCACTTCTATGATTTAGACCTAATACCACTAATTTCATGGTCAAGTTTCTCCTCTATAGTCGTCCACTCTCCCTTGAGAATGGCCTCAAAAGTTTCTACGGTCAGATGTTCTCGCCAAAATTTCTGTCGATCCTCTGGAGTAGGAAGTAGTAACTTTACTTCTTCTCTAAATATTTTAAGTCTAGGCATAGCCTTTTGCAACTGACCATAACGATTCATCATATCTTGCCTTACGAGCCGATTGATACGAGGCCCTATGTTATTAGCGCTAATGGCGATATGAAGATCGCCTAGTTCAAGGGACGAAGGAACAGTAAATCTGCACGCCTTAGGGTCATCACTGCGATTAGTCCAGACGCGGTGTTTTTTTCCCATCTTATATAACGTATCGTTTAATTCGCCATTATCTGTGCAGATAAAGAACAAACTGCTCGTTATAATGTGCTTTTCATCATCCATGTTGAAAGCACGGTCGTACCAAGTGATACGATCATCCTTTGCCCATTGGCTAATCCTCTCTGTTACAGTGGGAGCGATCACCACAATGTTGCCGGGCTCATCAATAAAGAGCTGCATTCGTCGCTCTGCGACCTCCCCGCCACCAACGAATAGGATTGTATCTTCAGTTGTAGGTTGAAATGTTATGGATACCATGGCTGTCCTACTATATATAAAAAAATCGGCTTGATGGTCAAGCCGATTTTCAATTGCCTACATGAATCGTTTCAGATATACGCCGATACGCCCCTTACGAGATGTACCTGTAATGGCTTCTACCTTCATTCGGCCACGACCACGCATAGAGATAACATCCCCTTCTTTAACTTCTTGGGATGCACCCTTAGCTGGTTGCCAGTTTACTTGCAATAATCCTGCATTAATAGCGCTTACCAATTTAGTACGAGACACGCTAAAACCAGAACTTGCCACCGCATCTAAGCGCAAGGAAGCAACTGTAGTGCGGACTTCTTTAATTTTTTCTTCTTTTGGTGCAATATCTGATAGCTCAATCGCCTCTACAGATACGGAAACCATAGCAATTTTTGTGAAGTTTTGAATCACAAAGTCTGCAACGCTTTCATCCACCATAATTTGAGCGCCCCCTTGTTGAACGATAACGTCCCCAAATTTGGAGCGATCAATGCCAAGGCCCATCAAGGAGCCCAGCACATCGCGATGGGTAAGCAATCGGAACCGTGGGTCCCAATTTACCTTAAGGGCCCGAATGCCCATGTCCACAGTACCGTTAAAGTCGCTATCTACAAAGGCGATGCGGATGCGTTCCGCCCCTTCATAGCCACCGTCTGTCTTAACGATAAGCTGTGGGTAGTTAGCCTTGATTGCATCCGCAATGACAAGACCTGCAGGGCTCGTAAAGTCCGCCACGCGATAAGGGCGACCTTTTACAACCTGCTCAGCCAAGTCGAGCATACGACGAGATTCCTCACCGCTGCCACTGGCTTCAAAATATCGAATTAATTTACTAGTATCTGCCAAAATTATTTCCCCAATTCATTCGACCGAGCAAGACATGCTACTACGCCGTCTTGGAGAGCACTGCGAAGTCCACCTTTTTCCATGGCACCAATACCGGCAATGGTGGTGCCACCTGGACTAGTTACTTGATCTCGTAGTACTGCAGGATGATTGCCACTTTCAAGAGCCATCTTACCAGCACCGTACATCGTTTGAGCCGCTGCCTTGATTGCCAATTGACGCGGTAAACCGATGCGAACCCCCGCATCAGCTAAGGCATCGAGGATGACAAACATATAGCCAGGGCCTGCACCAGATAGAGCGCCTAAGCGGTCTAAATCGGCTTCGCTTACCACGGCCACTTCGCCGACAGCCTCAAACAAGGCTTGTACAGCGCGACCTAAGTCAGTATTTACATCATCCCCTGCAAGAGCCGTCATGCCTGCACCGATAGAAGCCGGTGTATTTGGCATAGCTCTAAACCAGTTAGCTTGCGGAATCGCTGCATCAAGAGTATCTAAGGTGATACCTGCTGCAACGGAAATCATAACAGTCCCATAAGGTACTTCTTTTAACGTCTCTAATACAGATGGTAACACTTGTGGTTTTACAGCCAATAGAATAGTATTGTACTCGTTTACATTAGGCAATGTAGTATAACCTACTACACCGAGCTCCTCAGTAAGAGCCTTACATTGTTCTTCGCGACGCACGAGAATGTGTGTATCACTTGCTTTCAACACGCCATGCTGTAATGCACCGCGCAATAGAGCGCCACCCATTGAGCCAACGCCTATACATAGGGTTTTACCTAACATCGTTGTCACCACCATTTATAGAGAAATTATTTATTGTCCCAAGCGTATTCGTTTTGCTCAGTTTTGTTGCTGTCATTATCAGAATAATCAATGGAAATGTTTACAGGTACGCACATGAAAATGTCTTTACCTACTTTTTCCAATTTGCCATCCAATGCAAAAGTCGCACCAGATACGAAGTCCACAATACGAGCTGCTTCATGAGGATCTGTATTTTCAAAGTTGATCAATACAGGACGCATGTCGCGCAATTGATGTGTAATATTTTCAGAATCTTCAAATACTTTTGGTTCAATTACAACTACTTTCATAGCTGTTGGACGTTGTGTCATCGTAGATTGGCCTCCTACCTTGCGTGGATGAAATTCAGATGCGCCGGATACTGGAGCTGCTGGAGCTACTGGTGTAGGTTCCGCCTCGTATTCCTCTTCATCTTCATAGTCATAATCATCATATTCATAGTCATCATCATTTTTGCCTAAGAATAAGTTTTTTGCTTTGTCTAAATAATCTCCCAATGCCATTTGGATTTCCTCCTAATACTTAACGCTATCGATTATCAGGCAACCCGAGCCTTAATCATACACACGTTCCCCAAAAATTGCTGTGCCTACACGAACGATGTTAGCCCCTTCTTCTAAAGCGACTTCAAAGTCGTGAGTCATCCCCATAGATAAATATTGAATCTGCCCCTCTTCAAAGTAGCCTTTCATATCCTCATACAAGGCGTTTGCTACGCGGAAGATTGGACGTGCTTCCTCTGGATCGTCGAAAAATGGCGCCATACACATCAAGCCCCGTACACGTACGTGAGGTAGTGTCTTAGCATAGTCTCGAATCTCTGGAAACTCCTCTACAGACATACCCGTTTTGGACGCTTCTCGAGCTACATTGACTTGCAATAATACATCTTGCACCTTGTCGTGCTTTGTAGCGACCTTTTCGATTTCATCTAATAATTTACGGCTGTCTACAGAATGAATTAAATCAAACATAGGCACCGCTTGACGCACCTTGTTGACCTGTAAATGGCCAATCAAGTGCCATGTTAATTGTGGCCCCTTATAGGTGAGCTGTTTTTCCTTGGCCTCTTGTACTCGGTTTTCCCCTACATGAGTCACACCGAGACTAGCCGCCTCCTCTACAGCTGACACAGGGTGGTTTTTTGTAACCGCCACTAACAATGCTGTATCTACGCGACCAACGCGCGCCATAGCATCTGCCATGCGCTGCTGTATTGCGTGTAGGGATTCTTCAATCACGTGAAAGCCCCCCTTCAATCTATATATAGTAATCATCAAATATATTTGTATAGACTATTCTATTATATAGTATTTAGCCTTGAATGTACATGATTTAGAGCTTATACACACCATAAATCCTTGCATGGATATGCTAAAAATCATCTGCTTTATTCTAATGATTGTGAAAGCTAATTATGAGCGGTCTTGTAACATCCCAAAGAGTGCCATACGGCCTGTTGTTCCGGCTTCCCGGCGATAGGAATAGCAGTCGCTTTCAGTTACACTATCGGTACCTCCGATAGCAATATGTTCTTTAGGTACACCATTAGCGATGAGGCCTTCGGCGATAAAGTTCCATAAGTTAATATAGGCTTTATCTAATTTATCGCCAGGATAGTTAACCACATCAGCTGCGTTTCGCTCTGTCATAGCTCGCCAAGCTAATTCAAAGCGTTTTCCTAGCTCTACATCGACTTCAAAGGACTCAGGTCCAATACTAGGTCCAAGATATACATAGCAATCTTTGAACTCAGTACCGTAAGTTTCTTTCATAGCCTCAATAGTAAGGACTGGCAAATGACCAATGGCTCCGCGCCAGCCTGCATGTACCGTAGCAATTGCATGATGCTTAGCATCGTAAATACCTACGCCTACGCAGTCAGCAGTGAATAAGAATAATGGCACATTGGGTAATCTTGTAAATACTGCATCACATTCAGCAATAGCCGTATCCTCCCCGAGGGCACCAGCACCAACGAGGTTTTCTGTGATTTCTACGGCCTTAAGACCATGTACTTGATTACCGCAGGAAATACGCATCGGATCAACACCTAAATATTCCGCCACGATAGCTCGATTAGCTCGTACATTCTGAGCCTCATCCCCTACGTGAAAGGCTAAATTTAACGATTCATAAGGGGCCTTCGATACGCCACCATGACGATAGGTATCCCCCATAACAATGGGGAACTGTTCCGCCCAATTAGGTGCTTCATAGGACCAAGTACCATGAGGCCCTTTTACATCTATACGTTTTACAGATTCATTCATGAGTATCTCCTATTTACACACACCACAACGTTTACAGCCTTGTACGCACGGTGGTGTATACGCTTCATCGATGGAGCGCTTCCATTCCATTTCAAGATAACCCTCGTCCATGCCCATATCTAAGTGGCTCCATGGCAAGAATTCATCAAAGCTACGTTCACGATAGTTCATTTCGTCCATATCTAGGCCTGCTGCCTTCAATTCAGCCTTGAAGGACTTGCTACCACGATCTGCGGCGCATGCGGCAATGACCGCACCTAAACGGCGGTCACCACGAGCGAGAACGCCTTGAATATACGCCTCTTTTGGAGACTCTACGAGCACCTCGATACGGCGATTCTTTTGTAGTGCCTTCTTAATATATTGTAGTTTTTTCTCTACTGTCTTTTGATTGTCCATGGCCATCCATTGGAACGGTGTAAAAGGCTTCGGAATAAATGGATTAATGCTGAGCGTTAACCGCCCTTTACATCCCACCTCCGCCATATGGGCCTGCGTCCGTTCTGCAAGGCCTACGATTGCTTCAATATCTTCGTCTGTTTCCGTAGGCAACCCAATCATAATATAGAGTCGCATATGTTGAATGCCAGACTTAGCAGATAAGGTAGCAGCATTTTGCAAATGCTCTTCACTAATCCCTTTGTTGATAACTCTACGCAACCGTTCACTGCCCGTTTCGGGAGCAATGGTAATCGTCTTTTGACCACTGTCCGCCAAGCCATCTACTACGGCTTGCGTTAAGGAGTCCGCCCGCAAGGATGCACAAGAGTATCGCATATCTTTAGAGCGAATGTAATTAACTAACTCATCTACCTCTGGATAATCAGAAATAGCGGCCCCCATAAGGCCTACCTTTTTACCTAATTTCTCTGCTCTATCTACGCCTTCTTTTAATATTTCCAAAGGTCGTACGCGAGGTACGCGGAAGCAATAGCCGGCCATACAGAATCGACAATGACGACCACAACCACGGGCTACCTCAATGATGTACATGGCGCCAAACTCGGTATAGTTCGTAGCTACTACGGTTTCACCACCGCTAGTAAGCATTTCAAAATGACGTTTAATCGTCTTTGGCACACCTTCTGCAATATCATAACCTTTAAATGCACCGTCTTCACTGTAAATTGGCACGTACAAGGACGGTACGTATACGCCGGATACGTCTGCTAATTGGCGCAAAATAGCGTGGCGATCTAAACCTTCCAGTTTGCCATCTCGAATGATATCGAGCACTCGACTAACGATGCCTTCCCCTTCACCGATGATAAAAGCATCGATAAAATCAGCAAAAGGCTCAGGGTTAAAGGTTGCACAAGGGCCACCGGCAATGACGATAGGATCGAACTCCGTCCGGTCTTTCCCCATAATCGGAACACGACCATGACGCAACATAAGAGGAATGTTGAAATAGTCCATCTCAAAGGTCACGTCAAAGGCCACTACATCGAATTGATGCATAGGCCGCTGTGTCTCAACACTCATCAACGGAGTCTTAGTCTTATCGTACGCTTCTAATTCCTTCTTCTCCGGCAAAAAGATACGTTCACATACGCTATCATGGCGTAAATTAATTTCCTCATAAATTATGTGGAGTCCAAGATTGCTCATGCCTACAAAATATGTATTAGGATAGACGATAGCCACCTTTTGCCCTGCATGAGGGTTTATGATTACCCTACTGTCTTCCTCTTTATAAAGTTCTTGTAATCGATCAATTAAATCTTTACGATTCACTAGTTCCCTTTCTCTATCTACTATTTAGAACGGTTTTTACGTTCATATGGGTAAATAACAACTTTGCCCCCATTATATTCCGCAATATATACGTCCTTAATAGAATACCCTTGAGCTTGTACCTCTTGTTCAAGCCACTCTCTATCTTTTTCAATTACATCTAGAGTAAATTGATTAATTTGACCATCATCAATGAGATCAAAACGAATATTATCTTCCCCAAATTGAACTACATTGAGTTGACCATTTTGTTCTAGTACAGCACGTTTAACATCAGAAACGTATTGAACACCTGCAGCGCGCAGTTTTAGTTTCAGCTCTGCCGCTTGAATACCATAACGCATACATTCATCTGTTAAGATATGACCTTTTTCAATAACAATTACAGGATGTCCATCTAAAATAGTTTTAAAGAATCGGAGATTTCCTTTTAAGAACTTAAGCGTCATTACAAGTATAGTCCATAAAATGAGGACTAACATAAACTGTAAAATACCAATTTGGTCATTGTAAATAATGGCACCGATAATGCCACCAAGTACATAGTTTTGTAATTGGTCCAAAGCAGAGGTTGGCGCTAAGTTGCCCTTCCCCATTAAGTTGATTTGTAAGATAATCGCCAAGAGACCGATGGCGAGTTTGGCAAAGACCATCCCATAGACGGCCATAGCTTCTGTCATATGTGGTCCTCCTTATGGTAAGACGTCCGCTTTATCATGAATTCGATCTATAGGGCTCACCTTATACACACGGGTAATCGTATAGGTTGAAAACTCTGGGTTAAATTGAACTTCATAATAAGCATCATTTACTTTCAAAATCATACCATTCCGAATTTTTAAGGAGTTAACCGCTAATTGCTCGCTTGGTACAGAACGATCAACACTAAAAGAATGTAAAAATTGAGCCATCCGAGAAGAGTCTTCAGAGTATGTTTTCATACGGTTATATTCTTGATATTCAAGGCCCAAGAAAAACACCACAATCAACGACAAGATAACCATTAAATCCCGATAACGCCTCGTCAAGCCATTTCGTAGAACTTGTACGCCCAAAACGAGCAATGCTAATAAAACAGTTACTAAGATAATAAAGCCCCATGTTTGGTCCGCTACAGCTTGACTTTCAACATAGGCTAATGTGTAGAAATCCATATCAGATCGGAAGAGCACACGTCTGAACTCCAGTCACG
>URZS01000041.1 GCA_900552445.1 uncultured Veillonella sp.
AATATTGCTTACTTAGAAGGTGAATTAGCTAAAACAGTAGCGAAATCCATCGCTTCTGAAAACGTAACAATTAGCCCAGTGCAAATGGACTTGTTACAAAAACGCGTAGTTGCTAAGAATAACATCGAAGCAGCACAAGCAGCTCTTGCTCAACTTGATACATTAGGTAAACAAAACGTAGAACAATCTAATCAATTATCTCAAAAATCCATTAAGTTCTTAGAATTACAACGTAATGCTAAAGTATCTGCCGATACATACAACTTGTTAACAAAGAGCTTAGAAGAATTAAAAATTAAAGAAAATATCGATGGTATGGATATGCGCGTTATCAACGAGCCTACATTACCATTGAAACATTCTTGGCCACGTAAACTATATGTAATGGTTGCAGGCGGCTTATTATACTTAGTGATTGCAGGCGCATTTATTTACGTTCAATACACTAGACGTATGAGTGGCACGAAAGACTAGGTGATCCTATGGCATTTTGGATTGGTCTGGCCATATTTATACTAGCCTCCATTGTGGCGGAACGATTGCTTCCGCCACAGTATAAAAAGTTTATGCCCATCCTCGTGATGTGTGTCTTAACCTTCCTTGGCTTATTTAGATATGAAATTGGCACGGACTATGACTGGTATATAGTGCTATTTGATACGGTTAAAATCGATGACCTCTATCCGGAACCAACGTTTTTGTTGTTAGTTGAATTTTTACATCAATTCCACTTCTCTTATCAGATGATGTTCATCGCCTATGAGTTGCCAATTATGTTGCTCTTATGGAGCGGTATTAGGTATTACACAAAAGATACAGAAGTTCAGATTTTAATCGTCGCATTATACTACTGCTTACAATATTTCTTCTCCTTAAACGGTATTCGTCAAGGTCTCAGCATGGTTCTCATTTTCTGGGGTTATCGTTACTGTTTAGAACGTAGTTTGTGGAAATATTTATTAGTAGTAGCCCTTGCTGCATCTATGCATTATAGTGCTGTCGTAGCTGCCGTACTATACTTTGTGCCTACTAGAGTATTCTCTTGGTACAAGTACGCAATCGTATTTATTTTGACGTTTATCGTATTTAAGTTAAATATTGTACTAGCGTTCCTATCCGCTCTCTTTGGGATCCTACAAGTAGATGGTCGTTATTTAAACTACCTCTCCGATGTAGACTCCGTTAATATGACAGGGTTGTACATGTTTGTACAATTTGGCTTGTTCTCCATTGCTCGCATTGCGATTATGGAACTGAAGCCACAGTATAAAGGTTTGTTAAATCTTTGGTTCTTAGGGATTTTAGGACACTTCTTGTTCTCTTTCTCCTTGCCGATTACGCGTTTAACAAAATATTTTGAATATTTTATTATTCTCATCATGCCTTATACGATCCAATACTTGAATTCCAACTTCCTATTACAAGTGAAAGATAAAATCTACAACTTTAAATGGGGCTACATTTTATTGTTATTTTATATGTACACCTTCTTAAATATGATGTCTGGAATTCCACAAGATTACTATTCAAATTGGCGTAACCCATATCCATCGAGTATGAATATTGAGTACCAATTTAACTTCAAGATGTTTGATCGGTAGAATAGGAGAAACTCTATGTCTCAGAATTTTTCCAAACAGAGAAAGGTTGGCACCTTGTTGTCCTATGCACTCTTGCTAGGCAATACGATCGTCAACTTAGCTTATGTACCGATTCTACTGTCCTTTATTGGCGTTGCTGAGTTCGGTTTATATCGCTTGCTCGGCTCTATCATCGCTTATTTCAACGTACTAGACTTCGGGTTATCTGCAACGATTACCCGATTTTTAGTAAAATACAAGACCTTACAAGACCAAGAGAAAATCGATAAGCTGTTGACGATGTCTCTCATCCTCTATGTAGGTATTGGAGGATTACTTAGTCTCGTAGGTCTCATATTCTATTTCTGTATTCCATATATCTTTGGGGCTACCTTAGAACCATCTATGATCGGTAGTGCTCAACATATTTTCTTGTTGCTCTTGCTGAACCTATTGGTGCTCTTTGCATCTAAGGTCTTTGATGCGGTCATCATTTCCGAAGAGCGCTTCATTTTCCATCGTTCCGTTAGTTTACTACAAATCTTGCTACAACCCTTTGCGATTATCGGTATGATTATGATCTATCCATCGGCGTTGAGCGTTGTGTTAGTACAAACCATCTTCAATGTGGTGCTAGTGATTGTGAAAGTACTTTACTGCCACAATACACTAGGCACTCGATTGGTGTACCGCGGCTGGGATAATGAAATTATCCTCGCCATGCGCAATCTATCCCTTAGCATGTTCGTAGTAGCTATCGTGGACCAAGTGTTCTGGCAAAGTAACCAGCTTTTATTAGGCATGAAAATGGGCGCTGAATCCGTTGCGATTTACGCCAT
Organism: uncultured Veillonella sp.; assembly: GCA_900552445.1. Lineage (GTDB taxonomy): Bacteria > Bacillota > Negativicutes > Veillonellales > Veillonellaceae > Veillonella. Next base: position 2,420 of record URZS01000041.1, read on the forward strand.
TGCGAGCCAGATTTATATTAACTATATGAATATTGCTCTCGCCGTTTCTGGTACATTGTTACCGAAGATTACAGCTATGGTTACGAACAGATGCAGCGACGAAGAGTTCCAAAGCTTATTCCTCAAGATAGGGCGATTACAGTTTTATTTATTGTCCTTAATCCTCAGTGGATTTATCGTATTTGGACATAGCTTCCTTCATTACTGGGTTGGCGATGGTTTTGACTTGGTATATATCATTACCTTGCTCATCATTGTTCCTTTTACTATCGACTTAATCCAGAACGTAGGTCTTGCTATCATGCAGGCTCGCAATGTATATCATGTGCGCGCTATCGTGTATGTTCTTGTTGGTACTTTAAACGTAGTGCTTGCATACTTCTGGATTGATGCGTACGGCATCGTCGGTGGTGCGGCGGCTACTGGTCTTTCCATGGTGCTTGGGAATGGCCTCATCATGAATGTGTACTACCAACGGACGATGAAGCTGAATATCATTCATTTCTGGAAAGAAATTTTCCGCTTGTCCCTCGTTACTATCGTAGTAACCGTAGCAGGCTTATATATTATTCCTTATATTGATTTAAACAAATCCATTTATATTCTGATTATTAGTATGTTAGTATACGCTTTCATTTACTTCGGGCTTCAACGAGTGATTAATTTTAACGCTTATGAGAAGCAGCTAAGTGATTCAGTTTTAGTGAAGTTAAGATTGAAGAAAAGGTAATACTAAGGAGATAAACATGAACAAACGTAAGTTATTAATGGCGTTGGTAGGCGCTTGCTTGGCTTGTAATGTGGCTATGGCAAATGCAGCTGGTGTTGAGTATATGGGTGGCGTTTCTACTTCTTATAATCAAGAGGTACAAGACGTATCTGTTGTTGATAGCCATATTAAAGGTAGAGATGTCGTTACTTTCAAAACAAAACATCCTACAAAGGAACAAAAGTTGACGATGGTACTAGAAAACGGCGAGTACATTGATCCAAAAGACAGCGTATTCTCCTTGGCTCGTACAGATATTGGGGAATACCGTTTATCTAAATACGATAAAATCAACCTTCATATGCTAGGATATAGCAATGGTGAGCTCGGCTTTACTGGTGGCGGCGATGCGACAAGTAAATCTGGTATTACCCTCATGATTGGCCCAGATGGTCGAATCAATACACCATATACTGGTGTTGTTAAATTGTCTGGTCTTACTTTGAATGAAGCAACAGCATTGCTTAACCAAAAATTCTCTAGATATGTACGTGATCCAGACTTAACAGTTAACGTATCTGAATACGGCGGTCGTCAAGTCTATGTAATGGGTGAAGTACCAAAACCTGGTATCTATCGTTTAGGCGCTGATTACATGAACGTATTTGCGGCACTTTCCAGTGCACAAGGCACAGCAAGAAAAGCTCGTCCACGTCATATTCAAGTAGTACGTGTTATCGATGATACGGTTTACGTACGTGAAGTAGATATGGAAGCTTTCATCAAGAAACAAGATATTAAACAAAATATCGCTCTTGAAGATGGCGATATGATCTACGTACCTAAATCTCACCGTATTCTTCCAAGTGATATTGCACCATTTGCGTCACTTGCTTATACACTTCATAATGTAACTAACTAGTAGAATCTACTGATTTTTGTAATCTACTGATTAGAAGCATTTCGCTAACTAGTAGTTATCAAAAAAAGGAGGGTATTACCATGAATGTAGCTATCATTTTTGCAGGTGGTACGGGACAACGCATGAGCTCGTCCGGTATTCCAAAACAATTTTTGCTAGTCAATCAAAAGCCCATTATTGTCCATACGTTGGAGCATTTCCAATATGCCCCTAATATCGACAAGATTATTGTAGTATCCTTAGCATCCGGGATTCCTCAAGTGGAGTCCTTGGTGGCTAGGTTTGGTCTAACGAAGGTTGTATCCATCATTCCTGGTGGTAGTACAGGTCAGGAGTCTATCTTCCGTGGTTTGGAAGAATGTCGTAGACTATTCGATGATGACACTGTAGTGCTCTTGCATGACGGGGTTAGACCAATCATCAATGAAACGATGATTGAAGAGTGCATTTCCTGCGTGCTTCATCATGGTAATGCCATTACCGTAGCACCGTCTACGGAAACTACTTTCGTAAAAGGGGAGGAGCCTCGTACGGCAGGTACAATTCTAGATCGCTCACAATGCGTAATTGCCAAGGCGCCGCAGTGCTTCTTCTTAGGCGATATTCATAAGGCTCATCTAAAGGCGAATGAAGAGAAATTAGAATTCATCGATTCTGCGTCCATGATGCAGCACTTTGGGCACACCTTATATCTAGTAGAGGGCTTGCCTGCAAACATCAAGATTACAACGCCAATCGACTTCTACACATTTAAAGCCTATTTAGATGTACAAGATAGTATGAATGTTATTGGTTTATAGTTACTTAGAGGATAGATAATGAACAGAGTACTACAAGACGAGTTGATGCGGACCGTCAATAGCAACAAGGATTTGTTTACTTTCTTTAGTGGCCGCACTATTTTGATTACAGGTGCTACGGGCTTGATTGGGTCTATGCTCATCAAGTCCATTATGACTGCTAATGATGTATTACATACAAATATCCGCGTAATCGGTCACGTGCGCAATATAGAAAAAGCAGAAGCTGTTTTTGAAGGCTTTAGAAGAGATACTTTTACCATTACGAACGTAAACGTAAAGGATATTGCTGAGCCTATCGACTATATTGTTCATACCGCATCACCAACGCAGTCCAAGTTCTTTATCAGCAATCCTGTAGAAACCTTGCATACATCCATCAATCAAACGGTGGAATGCTTGGAGCTTTCAAAAGCACAAAACATTAAAAACATGGTCTATTTGTCCTCTATGGAGCAATATGGCATCCAATACGAGGATTACCAAACAATGACCGAAGATGATTTGGGGTATATCAATCATCTAGACACGCGCAGTTCTTATTCGGAAGGCAAGCGCGCCTGCGAATGTTACTGTTATGCGTATGCCAAGGAATACGGTGTGAACGTCACCATTGCTCGCTTGGCACAAACCTTTGGGCCTGGCGTATCTGGTGAGGACAATCGCGTATCGATTCAATTTGCAAAGAGTGCTTTGCAAAATAAAGACATTGTATTGCACACCAAGGGCGAGTCTTTATCAAATTTCTGTTATCTCACCGATGCCTTAACGGGTATTTTAGTATTGCTGAAAGCTGGCGCTCCGGGAGAGGCCTATAATATATGTAATGCTAAGGAAACGCGTAGCATTTATGACATTGCAAAACTCGTGGCTCATGAGGTCGTAGGGGGACGCATTTCCGTAGTGATCGATATTCCAGAAACGAATAACTATGGTTATGCGCCAACTGTGAAGTATTATTTAACGGCGGACAAGCTCCAAGCGTTGGGCTGGGCGCCTCAAATTAACATGAAAGAGGGTTATCAACTGCTCATGGATTACTTGGCTCAAGAGGGTTAATGTTCTGTTATCTGTGAAAGTAGTTGTTATCTTATACTAACTATTATTTTTGAGAGACATAGTATGTTTAATCGTACAATTTTTATTACACTGAGGAGAGTTATCGGGTGAAACGTATTAAATTATTAGTTACAAGCGCTATTATGGCAATGGCCATCGCTCCAGTTTATGGTGCACAAATTGTATCACCAAATGTAAATTTAAATTCTACAACATATGACATGATCGATTCCTTGCATGCCCAAGGCTATATCGATACATTGCCAACATCCAAGCCTTACAGCCGTTTACAAGTGGCTGAATGGGTGCAAGAAGCAAATGGTAAAGTGGATGCGAATACACCACAATTCGTTCAATCTATGCTTCAAAATCTTGAAACTGAGTATGCCGATGATATCCAAACTTTGGCAACAGGAAAACAAGAGTCCAAAGTAGTAGTCGACTCTGCTACTGTATCTGTGACATCTACGAATTCTCCAGAGTACAACCAAAACCGTGGTGGTTGGGTTCGCACGGCGAGCACGTATCAACCATTGAACTCCAATAACAATGGTTATAAATACAATCGCGGCACTACTGTGAGCGGTGAAATGCACATTCGCGGTACGGCGGGCAATCATGTAGCGTACGCCATAACTCCGCGCGCTGATCTATTTGCTGGCGACAACAGTGCACGCCTCGTAAACGGCTACGTGAAAACACATATCGGTGCCGTAGAGGTACAAGCTGGTAAAGATGAGCTTTGGTGGGGCCCTATGCACCAATCATCCCTCAATCTGTCCAACAATATGAATGCTTTAACAGGTGTGAAAGTAACGACTATTAACCCTGTAAAAGTAGGCGGTACATTCCGTTTCTTGCGTTCCATTAAGCCCACCTTCGTATATGCGAAATTGTCTGATGATCGCAATGACGTGAAGCATCCAAACTTTGTAGGTGCTCGCGTAGAAGTATCCCCTACAAAACGCGTTGTAGTAGGTGCGAGCTTAACATCTATCATGGGTGGTGCAGGCCGTCACTTGAGCCTTTCCGACTATGGTCGCTTCTTGACTGGTAAAAATGAAGCTAGCCGCTCCAAAGATAAATGGAATAGCATTGCTGGTTACGATATTAAATGGACATTACCATCCATGGAAGTATATGGCATGGTATATGGTGAAGACCAAGCAACAGGCCTTGGCTTTATTCCAAGCCCATCTAAAATCGCTTGGACTGCAGGCGTGTACTTGCCAAAACTTGGCAACCACGACGACTGGAACCTTCGCTTAGAAGGCGGTAGAACAAGTAACTGGTGGTATGCTCACTGGTCATATAACGATGGTTATGTACACAAAGGGAATATCATGGGTGACTACATGGGCAACAGCAGTAATCGCTTATATGCTCGCCTTGGTCACTGGGATAAAAAAGCAAACTTAACAGGCTTCAACGTTGAGTACTTGCGTCTTAACCGCGAACTCAATACAAATGCAAAAGCCCTTAACGTTTGGGTTGATCATAGCCGTAAATTATCTAACGATTGGTCCTTAGCTGCGAAGGTAGGCGTATCTAGACTTCACAACATGACTGAAAAGAAAGATAAAACTGCATACCTAGTAGGCGTAGACGTAAAACGCACGTTCTAATTTAATAAGATAATATCGATGAATTAAGTGATATATTGTAAAAAGGCTACTCATAGTGAGTAGCTTTTTTCAATTTATATTCTTGTACGGATAGTTAGAATTACTTTTAGCTTGATAATGGTTACTATAAGGTGAGTAATAGCTATTTGTCAGTGATATA